>CAVBVT010000011.1:31669-35302 GCA_963598855.1 Eggerthellaceae bacterium | reverse complement strand
CTCATGAGCATCCCGGCAGTGATCGGAGCTTTTTTTGTTGAGATGGGAGAATTCACCTCTGTAAGCATGACGGTAAGCAAGGGATTTACATACGTTCTTGGAATGCTTGTAGCAGGGATTATCGGATACCTGGTGATCCGCTTTATGGTGAATCTTGCGAATCAGCTTAAACTGCGCTATTTTGCATTTTATTGTTTTGCAGCCGGGATCATTGTACTGGCGGCGAATTATATTTAACCGAATGCGGATGATCTTATCCGCCTGAATTATTAACTGGGAGGAATCTGATAATGGCAGCATCAAAAACAACCAAAAAAAGAAAGAGAAAGACTGCACAGAAGCAGCAGCCTGCCGGAAACAGATTTCAGACCGAAATTCTTACTCTGGTAGTACTTGCAGCCTGCATCATCCTTATGATCAGTGCCTTTGGAATGGGTGGTATTGTGGGAAATGCCATCAGCAGCATAACTTTTGGAATTATGGGAATGTGCGCATATCTGTTTCCTGTTGTGCTGTTTGGTGGAGTGGCTTTTCTGCTGGTCAACAGCTCCAATCGTCTTGCCTATAAGAAATTTTTTGCAGGGATCGTATTTTTTATATTTCTTTGCGGACTTCTGCAGCTTCTGACAGAAGGTTATACACCCAGCACAACGTTTGCAGATTACTATTCCTTAAGCTCTGAGTATCATACCGGAGGAGGTGTGTTCGGAGGTGCGGTCTGTATTTCCACAGCTTCTGCATTTGGTGTGATAGGCGGTGCAGTGATCATTGTGCTGGTGCTTCTGGTTTCTCTGATCATTATCACCCAGAGATCTTTCTTCGGATTTATGAACAAGATCCTGGATCTGATCTCAGGTGCAGTGGAAGAGGGCAGAGAAGCTTATCTGGAAGGCCAGCCTGACCGCGAAAAGAAAAAAGAGCTTAAAAGAAAGATCCGTGCTGAGAAGAGAGCAGAGAAGATCCGTTTACTGGAAGAAGAACTGGCAGAGGAAGAGCTGGCTCTGGCTGGAGAAGTTCCGGAGACCGCCGGAAAGAAGAAATCCAGAAAGAAATCTGCCAAAGCAGAAAAAGAAAGACAGGCAGCAGTGAAAGCGAACCGTAAGGGAGAATTCAATCTTCCTTCTTTTCTTGATGAAGAAAAAGCAGAACTTCCGGCAGATACTGATCTGGCAGATGAGGAGAAGAGAGAAACAGAGGAGAAACAGCCTTCTCATGAAGCTCCGCTGGAGTTTCAGATCCATCGTTCAACACCTGTACCACAGGAAGATGAGGACGCGGAAAAACCGGATTTTGAACGTGATATCGCTGTTGAAGAGAATACACTGGAAGATGATTATGACGGATATGAAGATACAGATATCCTGGAAATGCACCAGATCCTTCCCGCAGAGCCGGTATCTGCACCTGTAAAAGGGAAGATCCAGGAGGACAAAGCTGTATCTGCTGGTACAAAAGCAGCAGTAAATCCGGAAGCAGCAATACAGCCGGAGGAGAAGTTATCCCATCAGTCATCCAGAAACCCGAAATCTTCCCAGGCGGAGATCGAGCACGGGATCAAGAATATCCAGCATGAGATCAGCCAGAAAGAACTTCCTGAGAAGAAACCATATCAGTATCCGCCTCTGAAACTTCTGAAACGGGGAGATGGCAGATCCCAGGGAGACTCGGATGCTCATTTAAGAAAAACTGCCCAGAAGCTTCAGGATACTCTGCATAATTTTGGCGTTAATGTAACAGTCACCAATGTAAGCTGCGGCCCGACTGTTACCAGATATGAACTTCAGCCGGAGATGGGAGTAAAAGTCAGCAAGATCGTAGGCCTTTCTGATGATATTAAACTGAACCTTGCCACTCCGGATATCCGTATTGAGGCACCGATCCCTGGAAAGGCAGCCGTTGGTATTGAGGTTCCAAATAAGGAGAACAGTCCGGTCATGCTCAGGGATCTTCTCCAGTCTGATGAATTTAAGAATGCGAAATCCAAGCTTTCTTTTGCAGCAGGTAAGGATATTGCAGGAAAACCGGTTGTGGCAGATATAGCCAAGATGCCCCATCTTCTGATCGCCGGTGCTACAGGCTCCGGTAAATCAGTGTGCATCAATACGCTGATCATCAGTATCCTTTATAAGGCAACACCAGATGAAGTGCGTCTGATCATGATTGACCCGAAAGTAGTAGAGCTGAGCGTTTATAATGGTATCCCGCATCTGTTCATCCCTGTTGTCACAGATCCGAAGAAGGCGGCAGGTGCACTGAACTGGGCTGTTTCTGAGATGACAAGCCGTTACAACGCTTTTGCAGAGTACGGAGTGCGTAATCTTGGAGAATATAATAAAAAAGTTGCCAATATGCGTGTTCCGGAAGGAGAGAAAGCTCCGGAGAAGATGCCGCAGATCGTGATCATCGTAGACGAGCTTGCAGACCTTATGATGGTTGCGCCTGGTGAGGTGGAGGATGCGATCTGCCGTCTGGCGCAGCTGGCCCGTGCAGCAGGCATTCATCTGATTATTGCAACACAGAGACCATCTGTAAATGTCATTACAGGCCTTATCAAAGCGAATATGCCGTCCAGAATCGCATTTTCCGTATCTTCAGGAGTGGATTCCAGAACGATTCTGGATATGAATGGTGCAGAAAAACTTCTTGGAAAAGGCGATATGCTGTTTTATCCGCAGGGATATCAGAAACCTGCCAGACTGCAGGGGGCCTTTGTTTCCGATGAGGAAGTCAGTGCTGTTGTGGAGTATGTTTCTGACAAGAATCAGGGAGCAGTTTATGATACTGCCATAGAGAAACAGGTGAACACTGCCAGCGCAGCAGGAGGAGCAGGCGGCGGTGACAGAGATGTATACTTTACAGATGCAGGCAAGTTTATCATTGAGAAAGAGAAGGCCTCCATTGGCATGCTCCAGCGTATGTTCAAGATCGGATTCAACCGTGCTGCAAGGATCATGGATCAGCTGTGCGATGCCGGCGTTGTAGGCCCCGAGGAAGGTACCAAACCGCGTAAAGTCCTGATGTCAGCAGAGGAATTTGAGAATTATCTGGAGGAGAATGGCTGATGAAGATAAGTGTCCTTACCGTAGGAAAGATTAAAGAGAAGTATTTAAGAGATGCGATCGCAGAATATTCCAAACGTCTCAGCCGTTACTGTAAGCTGGAGATCATTGAGGTGGCCGATGAGAAAACACCGGACAATGCCAGTGAGACAGTGGAGGATTCCATCCGGAATAAAGAAGGGGAACGTCTTCTGAAATATATTAAGGAAGATGCGTTTGTGATCACCCTGGAGATCGCAGGAGAACAGCTTACTTCCGAGAAATTTGCAGAGAAGATCAACAATCTGGGAATCCGGGGGATCAGCCATATCCAGTTTGTGATCGGAGGTTCCATAGGACTTGGAAAAGAAGTGCTCAAGAGATCAGACTATGCCCTCAGTTTTTCAAAGATGACATTCCCCCATCAGCTGATGAGAGTGATCCTCTTGGAACAGATCTACAGAAGCTACCGCATTATCAGCGGTGAACCATATCATAAATAAAATATCCATTTTATCAGAGAACCGGTTTTTTCTTTTTTCGAAAAGCCGGTTCTTTTATGAAAAAATAGTTACTGTTCACTCCGTGACCAGCA
>CAVBVT010000011.1:24659-31659 GCA_963598855.1 Eggerthellaceae bacterium | reverse complement strand
GCCGCAATTCTCGGGTTTTCTGTGACCTCCGCTCACAAAAAACACCTCGCGGAACATTACCAGTGAACAGTAACAAAAAATATACTAAAAAGATAAAATATCGTGGAAAAGATTGACTAGACTAACTCATTATTGTATAACAAAGTTATAGGAAATTAACAATATAACAGAGGGAGTTTTCCGGTATGAAAAATAGAAAGAGAAAATCTGCTGCAGCACTGGCTGCCGGTATGTCTGTAATTCTTGGAGCGGGAAATATGGTACTGGCGGCAGATAACAGCATCAGTAAGGAAGAGACCGTTTATATCAATACAGAGGCAGACGGGACTGTAAAGGAGATCACAGTTTCAGAATGGCTGAAAAATTCAGGAGAAGCTTCCGGTTCATCGATCAAAGATGTTTCAGATCTTACTGAGATCAAAAATACAAAAGGTGATGAGGAATATACTCAGAAGGGCAAGGATCTTACCTGGGAAAACGATGGGAAAGATATCCACTATGAGGGAAAAACAGAGAAAGACCTCCCTGTAACAGTGAAATTCACCTATGAACTGGACGGAAAAGAGATCAAGCCCGATGATCTTGCAGGAAAATCCGGACATCTGAAAATCCATGTTACGTATCAGAACAATACGAAAACAACCAAAAAAGTCAATGGGAAATCAGCAGAATTATATGCTCCGTTTATGATGATCACTGGCATGATCCTTTCCACAGATCATTTTTCCAATGTGACGGTAGATAATGGAAAAGTTGTGGAAGAGGATTCCAGAAACATTGTTCTTGGAATAGCTATGCCTGGTCTGAAAGAAAGCCTGGATCTTTCCAAAGATGTGGAAGATGATATTACCATTCCGGAGGATTTCACAATGGAAGCTGATGTGACAGAGTGTGAGATGACCTCTTCTTTTACAGTGGCTATGACAGATGTGCTGGATGAGATCGACCTGGATGATCTGGACAGTATTGATGATCTGCAGGATTCTATCAGCAAGATGACAAAAGCAGCTTCCAAGCTTTCGAAAGGAGCGAAGTCTCTTTACGAAGGAACCGATACACTGAATACCCAATATAAAGAATTTGACCAGGGAATTTCCACACTGGCAACAGGAGTTTCCTCTTTAAGCTCCGGTGCACAGAAACTGGACAGCGGAGTGGGAACACTGACAAGCGGAGCATCTGCATTAAGCAGCGGAGCGTCCCAGCTGGCGCAAGGAGTTTCTGCCTATATTTCAGGAACAAATTCTCTTGCCTCAGGCATAAAGCAGTATACTGCTGGCGTTGATACCCTGAACAGCAGCATGACGCAGGTTGCAGAAGGTGTAAATTCCTATACAAAAGGTGTAGACAGCTACGTTTCCGGCGGAAGTCAGCTTTCTGACGGAGTTACATCTTATGTGAAGGGTGCGACAGCTCTGACAGACGGTGTAAAAGAATACATAAGCGGAAACAATGCTCTTTCGGAGAATATGATCCAGTATCTGAATGGTATCAAGAGTATTCTTTCTGGAATGGATACGCTGGTACCAGGAATTGATACAACAGTGAAAAGCACAGCGGAAACAGCAGAACAGTTAAAAACTCTTGGAGAAGCCATTGATGCAGAAAAACTTGCCAGCCTTTCAGAAGATACGGAAAACTTTGGAGAAGCAGTATCTGCTTACAACGAAAAAGTACAGAACTATACTGCTGGTGTAGAACAGCTTGGACAGAAGATCGCAGAGCTGAAAGAAAAGATCGCTAAGGCTGGTGGAGCAGATGCGTCCCAGGTGTCCGGTACTGTACAGACAGCAGCGGATGCTCTGAAAAGCAATGCAGACACCATGAATGCCCAGGCATCAGCGATTGAAAGCTGGATCGGAAGCAACAGTTCTGTGCATGTGGATACCTCAGCAGTGGACAGCGGACTTGACACAGTCAAAAATAATCTTTCAGCAGCAGAAAGCACACTTTCCGGTATTGATTACAGTTCCATGGATGAAGGAACAAAAGCAGCTGTACAGGCGGCTCTTGGTGCTGTACAGGCAGCAAAGAACAGTGCAGACGGCATTGATGCCTCTTCCCTGAAAAATCAGCAGGCGGATACCTCTCAGCTGAAATCAGCAGCAGACACATTGAAAAATGCAGCATCCGAGTCAGAGAAAACATCTGAAACAACCAGAACCGCAGCCGAAAGCCTGAGCAGCCTGGAGAGCACTACTTCTTCTCTTGCAGCAGTTCTCGGCAGTCTGGAAGAAAACGTAGATCAGCTCAATGAAACAGCGCAGAACCTGATAGCAGAAAGCAAGGATGTAAAAGCAGATGGCAGCACCCTTTCAGAAACAGGAGAGAAACTTTCCGGCACAATGGCAGATATGGAAAAAGCATTTACAGATCTCGGGGAAAAACTTCCGGAGATCCAGAGCGGAATCAGTACTTTAAAAGATACTGCCGATGCACTTGTAAAGGGAAATTCCCAGCTGCAGTCAGGCTATAAAAGCGGTCTTTCCGAAGGAAGCGCAGGTCTTCAGACAGCAGCAAACTCTCTTACAAAAGCTGGAAAAGAGATCAGCTCCGGTATCACGGCTCTTCAGGGCAAAAAGAATGCCAATGCGAAAGCCCTGCAAAGCGGAGCCTCATCTCTGAAAAAAGCAGAGAAAACCCTGACATCCGGAAGTAAACAGATCCGCGAAGCCATTACAAAACTTCAGACAGGTATTCAGACGCTTGCTGCAAACAGCAGTAAACTGACATCCGGGGCAGATCAGCTTTCTTCTTCCGGAAGCCAGCTGAACAGCGGAGCCGGTAAATTGGCTTCCGGAGCAGGTACTCTTGCAACGGGAACCCAGAGCCTTAAATCAGGAACCTCTGCCCTTTCTTCTGGTGTAGGATCTTTACAGAGCGGAGCTGATAAATTAAAAGATGCCAGCACTCAGGTGCAGGAAGGAATCAGCAAACTCAGCGATGGAGCGAAATCCTTAAGTGACGGCCAGTCAAAATTCTATAAAGAAGGAGTAAAGAAACTGGATGACGCAGTAAACAAAGATCTGAAAGATGTGATCGACAGATTCAAGGCCCTGAAATCTGAGGGCGTTTCCTACGACAGCTTTACTTCCCGTGCAGAGGGCATGGACGGAAGCGTGAAATTTATTTATGAGACAGAACCGATTGAAGTCAGCGAAGAGAAGTAAGCCAATAAACACCTTGACAATTTCCGGATTTGTAGTATGATAAAAAGAGTAGCACTCATAATAAAAGAGTGCTAATAATACAGAAAGAAGGAAATCATTATGGCATTAAAACCAGTTCAGGACAGAGTGATCGTGAAGTATTATGAGACAGAGGATAAGACAGCATCCGGCATCGTACTTCCGGAGAGTTCCAAGGAGAAGACACAGCAGGCAGAGGTTATCGCTGTAGGAAACGGTAAGATCGTAGACGACAAGGAAGTACCGGTACAGGTGAAACCTGGCGACCGTGTTATTTATGGTAAATACACAGGAACTGAGATCAAATATGAAGGTGAGAAATATCTGGTGATCAACGCTGATGATATCATTGCCATTGTAGAGGAATAATGAAGAATTTTTACCGCAATTTTCTGAAACTGTGTTCCATGCTGGTTCTGCAGAATGTAGTGACTTTAAGTGTCAATCTTGCAGATAATATCATGCTTGGTGCATTCAGTGAAACTGCATTATCCGGTGTAACGACCGTGAATCAGGTACAGTTCGTCTTTCAGCAGCTGCTTATGGCACTGGGAGACGGACTTGTCATATTCGGCAGCCAGTACTGGGGAAAGAAGGAAACACAGCCTGTCAGAAAGATCAGTGCCTGGGCCATGCGCACAGGCCTTTTTATTGCCCTGATCCTGTTTATCCTGGCAAGTCTCTTTCCAAGACAGCTGCTTGGGCTTTTTACAACAGATCAGACGATCATTGAAGCAGGAATGTCCTATCTGGCCATCATCCGCTTTACATACTTTTTCTTTGCCATTACCCAGATACTGCTGGCAACACTCCGGTGTGTGGAGATCGCAGGAATTGCTTTTGGCCTGTCAGTGATGACGCTGGTGATCAACTGCACCATTAACTGGATCCTGATCTACGGCCATTTTGGTGCACCGCGGATGGGAGCGGCGGGAGCAGCAGTTGGAACACTGACAGCCCGTATTGCAGAGATATGCGTTCTGATCACTTATATCAGCAGGAAACAGGGATGGATCGGCATCCATTTTAAGGATTATCTTAAGGCAGACTGGAAATTTGGCCGGAAATATTATAAAGTCGTGTGTCCGCTTCTTGTGATACAGGGGTTCTGGGGCGTGAATACAGCTCTTCAGACTGCGATCCTGGGTCATATGACAGCAGCTGCCATTGCAGCCAACAGTGCAGCATCCAATCTGTTTCTGATGGTGAAATCAGCAGCAGTAGGAGCGGCTTCCGCAGCATCTGTTACCATGGGAAGAACCATTGGTTCCGGAGATCTGGAACTTGCGAAGCTCTATTCCAAGAAGCTCCAGAAGCTGTTTGTAGTTATGGGACTTACCTGCGGCGTACTTCTGTTCTTTATCCGGATTCCGGTATTAAGTCTTTACCAGCTTTCTCCGGAAACGAGAGAGATGGCCAATACATTTCTGATCATCTTAAGTGTTGTGATGGTTGGAATGTCTTACCAGATGCCCACCAATGGAGGGATTATCCGGGGAAGCGGAAGTATTGCCTATTCCATGAAGGTAGACCTGATCAGCACTTGGGCTATTGTGATCCCG
This sequence comes from Eggerthellaceae bacterium, assembly GCA_963598855.1. GTDB lineage: Bacteria > Bacillota > Clostridia > Lachnospirales > Lachnospiraceae > Blautia_A. The sequence continues at coordinate 26,909 of CAVBVT010000011.1, read as the reverse complement.
CTGTCTGCATTTATGGCTTTTGTGGTAAAAGCATCTCCAGCTGTTGTAGTGTGCTGTCTGAATGCGGATCAGATCTTTAAATGCGTGCCGGCGTTTATCAAATGCAACTATGGCCATTGGATCAAAACCATGACGAATTAGATAACGTTACATTCAGATTAAAAATCTCCGGGATTCTTTTTGCAGAAGTCCTGGAGATTTTTTAAAAATATTCCTTGACGCATCCTGTTTCTACAGGTAGAATAAAATGAATGATTTTATCGAAATGCAGTGAGAAAATCTATACAAATTCCCGGATAAACTTGACAATGAATAGAAGATATAGTACTATTCTACCTATATCACACTAATCCAGTGGGAAAAATGGAGATATTCACTGGACCAGAGGAGGAACTAAGAGATGAGAAAAAAAGTACTGGCAGCACTTCTTGCAGCTGCAGTAGCAGGAACCACAGTTTTTGCAGGAACAGCGGTTTTTGCAGCAGAGAATACAGAAGGAGCCAAGGCAGAGGGCGGTAATATCACGATTGCAGAGACAGCAGACCCGCAGAACATCAATCCGCTTTATGTTGTGGATCAGACAAGCTTTGATATGATGCAGGCACTGTACAGCCCGTTTTTTGAGATCGTGAACGGAGAGATGTATTACGGAAACGGACTCTGCGAGAGTGTAACAGCCAATGACGATGCCAGCGAATTTACCCTGAAGCTGAAAGACGGGCTGAAATGGCATGACGGTGAGCCGCTTACAGCAGATGATGTTGTATTTACCATGCAGGTTCTGGTAGATGAGGGGCAGAACGTACCGTATGCTTCTTACGGATATGTGAATGACAAGGCTGTAGAGGCTGAGAAAGTAGATGACCTTACAGTAAAACTTTCCCTTGGTTCTTCATCAGCAGGCTTCCTTGGCGGACTGAGCCAGGTTTACTGCATTCCGAAGCACATCTATGAGGGTGTGGAGAATATCGGAGAGAGCGATCTGAATAACAATCCGGTAGGAAACGGCCCGTTTAAATTCGAAGAGTATAAATCCGGCGAGTATCTTAAAGTTACGAAATTTGATGACTATTTCCAGGATGTAAACCTGGATTCCATCACATTTAAGATCGTTAAGGATTCCAGCTCTGCCAATGCGGCACTTGCAAGCGGCGATCTGGATGCACGTCTGATCAGTGCAGATGATTATGACACAGTCAGCGCATACGATAACGTAAACATCAATACATACAATTCCGGAAGAGTTAACGCAATGTTCATGAACGAGTTGAACGAAGACCTTCAGGATGTAAAAGTACGCCAGGCTATCGCGTATGCCCTGAATAAAGAGGAGTTCTGCCAGTTCGCATTCCTTTCCGAGGATTACGCAGAGCCTGCAGATTCCCTGTTTACACCAGATACACTCTACTATGCGAAACCGGACAACACTTATGACAATGACCCGGCCAAGGCACAGGAGCTTCTTTCTGAGGCAGGCAAGACAAGTCTTTCCCTGAACCTGATGTACATCTCCACAGATAAGACTATGGAGAGCGAGGCACTTTACGTACAGTCCGCACTTGCTAATGTAGGAATCACAGTAAATCTTGTTCCGACTGATGAGTCCACCTTCAAGAACAAGACTAAAGATCCGGAGTGCACAGACTATGATCTGGTACTTAGCTTCTATACTTTAGGCGAGGAGCCGAGCCTTTATGCAGATATGTGTTCTACTGACAGCCGTTCCAACTACTCCAGGATCACAGATACAGATCTCGATGCACTGTGGGAGAAGGGCAACAGTACAGCAGATGAGACAGAGCGCGCTGAGGTATACAAGGAGATCCAGAATACTATCAACGATAATATGTATATCTACCCGATCGCATATTCCAACGGATTTTACGCTGTAAGCAAAGAGTTCGGCGGTTTTGATGAGTGCCTGTTAAAGACCATTTACTATGACTACTCCAAGATCTATACACTTGAGAAATAAAGAAATATATAAATAAACAGCTGTTGTCCTTAAAGATCAGGCAGCAGCAATAACACGGAAAGGAAGAGGCTGACGCGGTTTTCTGCGCCAGCCGATTTCCTGTTTTCGGGGAAATTTAAAGGAGGTATATTTTGAAGAAGATCGCAAACCGTCTGATACAGTGTATTCTTACCCTGTTTATCGTTTCCGTCCTCTGCTTTGCCCTGACAAAAGCAGCACCTGGAGACCCGGTTCTTACTTATGTAGAGCCGAACATGAGCGAAGAATACATCCAG
>CAVBVT010000011.1:2752-24649 GCA_963598855.1 Eggerthellaceae bacterium | reverse complement strand
TTAAGAGAAAGCTTAGGGCTTACCAAGCCTGTATATGAACAGTATTTTCTGTGGCTTGGAAGGATCTTTCATGGAAATTTCGGAAACTCCCTGATGAATAACCGTCCGGTGCTTACACAGATGCTGGAGCGTCTTCCTGCAACTGTGATCCTGATGGGAACCAGCATGCTTCTGGGATTTCTCATCGCCATTGTCCTGGGCTTGTATTCCGGAAAAAACAAGAACGGTATTCTGGATAAGATCACCAGTCTTTTCTGCTATGTAGGAATTTCCATTCCGACTTTCTGGTTTGGAATCATGCTGATCTATCTGTTCAGCGTTCATCTCCATATCCTGCCAAGCATCGGCATGCACTCAGATGGAGACCGTTCCTTCGGGGATCTGGTGCTCCATATGGTAATGCCATGTGCAGTCCTGACTTTTGCAAACGCATCTCAGTACATCCGGTACTTAAGAAGCAGTACTATCACAGAGATGTCCTCAGACTATGTTATGGTGCAGAAAGCTTACGGAATGAAAGAATCCGGAATCCTTTTCCGCCACGTTCTGAAAAACGCCATGCTGCCTATGATCACAGTTCTGGGAATGAGCCTGCAGTCACTGGTATCCGGTGCCATTATCACAGAGCAGGTTTTTGCATGGCCGGGAATCGGTCAGCTGGCAGTCACTGCAGTTATGCAGTACGATTATCCGCTGATCATGGGAATCACCATGTTTACTGCGCTCCTTGTGGTACTGGGAAATCTGCTTGCAGATATTCTGTATGCAGTCTTTGACCCAAGGATCCGCAAGGCAGGATGTTAGGAGGTGAAGGAACATGAGAGAAAATATCTGGAAAAATATCAAACTTGGTTTTAAGACAAATAAACTTGCAGTGGTAGGTGCAGCAGCGATTATCCTGCTGGCCCTGATCTCCATTTTTGCGTTCCTGTATCCGGTGGACCCCAATGCCATCAGTGCAGCAGAGAGATTGAATGCTCCTTCCATGGCACATCCTTTCGGTACAGATGATATGGGACGAGATTATCTGGCTCGCTGTATTTATGGAGGAAGAGCATCCCTTCTGGTGGGATTTCTTTCCATGGTGCTTTCTACAGCCCTTGGCGTGATCATCGGTTCCATCAGCGGTTTTGTGGGCGGAACTGTGGATGCGGTACTGATGCGTCTTGTTGATGCGCTGATGAGCCTTCCTACATTCCTGATCATGATCGTTATGAACGCGTTTCTGAAACCTGGACTTCAGAACATTGTCCTGATCATCGGTTTCCTGACATGGATGAACATTGCCAGGATCGTCCGCGGTGAGACCATTTCCCTTAATGAGAGAGAATATGTAGTTTATGCAAAGATCTCCGGACAGAAAAAAATTGCGACGATCATCCATCACATCCTCCCGAATATCATGCCGACCATCATTGTAGCAGCGACCATGAACATTGCAAATGCTATCCTTATGGAGTCCGCATTAAGCTTTTTCGGCCTGGGAATCCAGCCGCCGACAGCTTCCTGGGGAAGCATGCTCAGTAATGCCCAGCGCTACATCCAGCAGGCACCGTACCTTGCGATCTTCCCTGGAATCCTGATCCTGATCACAGTTATCAGTTTTAACTATCTGGGCGAAGTTCTGCGAAAAGTATTCGAGCCGAAGTAAGGAGGACATCATAAATGGAAAAATTACTGGAAGTAAAAAATCTGAAAGTGTCTTTCTTTACAGATCTTGGAGAGGCACAGGCAGTAAAAGACGCAGGCTTTGCTATTGAAGAAGGAGATTTCTTCGGCATTGTAGGAGAGTCCGGAAGCGGAAAAAGCGTAACAACAAAGTCCATTCTCCGTCTGGGCCCGTCCAACTGTAAGATCAAGGGCGGCGAGATTCTGTTTAAAGGCGACGATATCCTGAAGAAAAACGAAGCAGAGCTTCGTAAGATCCGGGGCGGTGAGATCGCTATGATCTTTCAGGATTCCCTTTCTGCACTGAATCCTGTTTATACAGTAGGAAGCAAGATGGTGGAGCTGATCCGCCGCCACACATCCATGAACAAAAAAGAGGCAAAAGCCCGGGTACTGGAGCTTCTCACAGCTGTCGGCATCACAGATCCGGAAAAAGCCATGCGCAGCTATCCCCACGAACTTTCCGGTGGTATGCGCCAGCGTGTGATGATCGCCATGGCCATGAGCAGCAATCCGAAGGTTCTGATCGCAGATGAGCCGACAACAGCTCTGGATGTTACCATACAGGCGCAGATCCTTCATCTTCTTCTGGAACTGCAGAAAAAGAACAATATGAGTATCATCCTGATCACCCACGATTTAGGTGTTGTGGCACAGACCTGCAAGCGTGTAGCAGTTATGTGCGGCGGCTATGTGGTAGAGGAGGGAACCGTGGAAGAGATTTTTCTCCATCCGGGACATCCGTACACACAGGCACTGATCGCCAGCATGCCACGTGTGGGCGGAACATTTGAGCAGTTTCTGGAGAGAGACCTTTCTGACGGAAGCGGAAATCTCTGTCCGTTCCTCAACCGCTGCAAATATGCGGACAAGACCTGTGAAGCCTGTCTTCCGAAATATTATGAAGCTGCAGAGGGACATCGTATCCTCTGTCACAGAAGGGAGGAGAACATATGAGCAAGTCATTAATTGAGGTAAAAGATCTGAAAGTATATTTTAAACAGAAATCTCCGAAACTTCTGTCTTTTAAACCAGGTATCCTGAAAGCCGTAGATGAAGTAAGCTTTTCTATTGAAAAGGGAAAGACTTTTGGTTTGGTGGGAGAATCCGGAAGCGGCAAATCTACCATTGGAAAAGCGATTCTTAGATATCATAAGCCAACAGGCGGTGAGATCTTTTATGAAGGCACAGAGATCGGAAGCATGGGAGAAAAAGAGCTTCTTCCATACCGTAAAAAAATGCAGTCTGTTTTCCAGGATCCGTATTCATCCCTGGATCCAAGCCATACGGTACAGGATATCATCTGTGAGCCTATGGAGATCCACAAGATGTATACGCCAAAAGAACGAAAGGACCGAGCAAAAGAACTGATCCGTGTTGTAGGCCTGAAAGAACAGGATCTTCTGAAATATCCTCATGAGTTTTCCGGCGGACAGAGACAGCGAATCTCCATTGCAAGAGCACTTTCCGTGCAGCCGGAGTTTGTAGTCTGTGATGAGCCGATCTCTGCACTGGATGTTTCCCTGCAGGCACAGATCGTTCAGATGCTCCAGGATCTTCAGGAGAAATACGGTCTTACTTATCTGTTTATCAGTCATCAGCTTCAGGTGGTGCAGAAAATCTGCGATGAGATCGGAGTACTTTATCTTGGAAATCTTATGGAAATTGCAGATGCAGACAAACTGTATTCCAATCCGCTGCATCCATATACAAAAATGCTGATCTCATCCATTCCAGTGCCTGATCCGAGAGTAAAAACACTGGATCAGATCGTCACAGATACTGGTGTCCAGTCCAGAACTATCAGCGGATGCAGGTTCCACAACCGCTGTCCGTGGTGCGAAGAGCGGTGTAAAATGGAGACACCGCATCTTCGTCAGGTGGAACCGGGGCATATGGTGGCATGCCATAAATACGAGAAGGGAAAAGAATAAAGTTGAACAAACATATATATGATAACTATCTTGCCATCCTCAGAGAGGAAATGATCCCTGCCATGGGCTGTACAGAGCCGATCGCCCTGGCTTACGGAGCTGCAAGAGCCAGAGAAGTTCTGGGAAAAGAGCCGGAGCACATCACAGCAAAATGCAGCGGAAACATTATCAAAAATGTCCGCTGCGTGATCATTCCCAATTCCGGGGGCTTAAAAGGAATTCCAGCAGGCGTGGTCCTTGGCGCAGTTGCAGGAGATGCTTCCCTTGATATGGAGGTACTTTCCAAAGTAACAGATGAGGGCCGGAAACGATGCAAGGAGCTTCTGGATGCGGACATCTGTAAAGTAGAACTTCTTGACACACCGGTTGTCCTTCATATTATCATTGAGATGGAAGCAGGAGAAGACAGCGTCAGCCTGGAGATCAAATATGACCATATCAATGTAACAAAAATCATTAAGAACAAAGAGGTCCTTCTGGATGCGGATCAGGCTCTGGAAGAAAAAGAAGAGGCAGACCGCACACTGTTGGACCTGGAGAATATCCGGGAATTCGCAGATACCGTGGAGCTTTCGGATGTCAAAGAACTTCTGGATACCCAGATCAAAAGCAACATGGCCATTGCCCATGAGGGAATGACCGGAAAATACGGTCTTGGCATCGGCCGTGTGATCCGTGAGAATTACTCTCATGACATGTTGACCAGAATGAGAAGCCTTACAGCAGCAGCTTCTGAGGCGAGAATGGGCGGCTGCGACATGCCGGTTGTGATCAACTCCGGAAGCGGAAACCAGGGAATTGCCTGTTCCGTGCCGCTGATCGTTTATGCAAGAGAGATGGAACTGCCGGAGTACAGCCTTTACCGTGCACTGGTATTTTCCAATCTGCTGACTGTTTACCAGAAACATTATATTGGTAAGCTTTCTGCATTTTGCGGTGCAGTATCTGCTTCCTGTGCAGCAGGTGCAGCGATCACCTACATGGTAGGAGGAAGCATTGCCCAGATTAAGAAAACCATTGAGAACACTCTTGCCAATATTCCAGGAATCATCTGCGATGGCGCAAAGATCTCCTGTGCAGCAAAGATCGCAGCCAGCCTGGATGCGGCTTTTCTTGCACACCACCTAGCTATGAACGGCCAGTCCTATGCACCGTACACAGGAATCCTTCAGGAAGAAACTGCCGAGACCATCAGCTGTGTGGGACAGATCGGCAAGGATGGAATGAAAGAGACAGACAGAGAGATCCTAAAGATCATGCTGGAGCATTAGATGCAGAGCCAGCGAAATAGCAGAAAATAGCAGAGCGGATCACGAAGATTCGCCGGATCTCATTCATATATGGGGAGTCCCTTCGTCAGTGTATGTTATATCCTGATGAGGGGATTTTTTCAGGTAAATTGCTGGTTTGACTTAAATCAGGATTTCCGCTATACTGAACAGGAACGATGCCGGAGCGGAGCTGGCATAGATTATTTAGAAAAGGTTGGATTTATGGACAACGAATTAAGAATTGCAATACTGATCGATGCAGACAATATATCAGATAAGTACATCAAGATCATTGTGGATGAGGTGGCCAATATCGGGATCGCAACATACAAGCGGATCTATGGGGACTGGACAAGTGCCCGTCTTTCCTCATGGAAAAATGTCCTTCTGGAAGATTCCATCATCCCCATCCAGCAGTACAGCTATACAACAGGCAAGAACGCTACGGACTCAGCCATGATCATTGATGCTATGGATATTTTGTATTCCGGAAATGTGGATGGATATTGTATTGTTTCATCAGACAGTGATTTCACCCGTCTGGCAGCGAGACTTCGGGAATCCGGGATGCTGGTATTGGGAATGGGCGAAGAGAAAACACCGAAACCATTTATCTCTGCCTGCAACCAGTTCAAATATCTGGATCTTCTCTACCGCAACCAGCAGGAAGAAGAGAAGAAAGAAGCACAGGCAACAGCAGAGGCTAAGAAAGCCGGAAACAACGGCAGCAAACAGAACGGTTCCGGATCTAAGAAGAATAAAGATCTCAAACGTGTGCGTAAAGCCATCAATGCTATTATTGAGAAGTTTTCAGACGAGGAAGGCTGGCTTTCCTCCGGCCAGTTGGGAGATCAGCTTGGCAAACGTCTGCCGGATTTTGATGTGCGTAATTATGGTTATTCCAAGCTTACTCCATTTATCAAATCTCTGGGGAATTATGAGGTTGGCAGGATCCCTACAGGCAGCGGCGGAAGAAAGCAGATTTATTTCCGCATCAAGGAGGAGCAGTGATGAAGAATTATATGGCCCCTATGGAGGGCGTTACCAACTGGGTTTACCGCAATGCCTATCATGACTGTTTTTGTCCTATGGACAAGTATTTTACCCCGTTTATCACTGCCAAGCCAAATAAAAGACTGAGCAGTAAAGAAATTAAAGAAGTATCACCAGAAACGAATGGAAATCTGCCTGTGATCCCGCAGATTCTTACCAACAATGCAGAAGATTTTATCAAAACGGCCCATATTTTCCGGGATGAGTACGGCCATAAAGAAGTGAACCTGAACTTAGGATGCCCTTCCGGTACTGTGACGGCCAAGGGAAAAGGTGCAGGTTTCCTGGGAGAACCGGACAAACTGGACAGATTCCTGGATGAGATCTTTAAAGGAACAGATATGGAGATCTCCATCAAGACAAGAGTGGGAACTGACTATGAGGAGGACTGGGAACGTCTTCTTGACATCTATGCAAAATATCCTGTAAAAGAACTGATCATCCATCCACGTCTTTTGAAGGATCATTATAAGGGCATACCAAGATATGAACTGTTTCAGAATGCACAGGAGAAATTAACGGTTCCCCTTGGATACAACGGGGATATTTTTTCTGTGGAAGCCTATCAGGAGATCAGGGAGAAGTTTCCGGATGCAGACAGCTTTATGTATGGACGTGGTGTGATCGCCAGGCCGTATCTTCTGGACGAAATTATGAGAACGTGCGGAAAGAGTGCGGAGAATAAGCAGAAAATGCGCCAGTTCCACGACCGGATCTACCATGATTACCAGGAATACCTTTCCGGGGAACGAAATGTACTGTTCCGGATGAAAGAATTATGGAGCTACATGGCTCCGGGATTTACAAATTACGCGAAATATTTGAAGAAGATCAAAAAGTCTCAGCATTTCGGAGATTATGAGGCAGCTGTGATGAGTCTTTTTGGAGAACAGGAGATCATCTGAATATGGATATCAAAGAGAAATTTGAAGAATTTATAGCCCAGTACCCGATTTTTGAGTACAGGCTTTTAAATGCTGCGGATGTTTCCGTACATGAACGTGTGCGGATCATCTGCAGAGAAGAATGCGAACGCTACGGAAGTACCTGGGCCTGTCCCCCGGCAGTGGGAGAGCTGCCGGAATGTGAGAAAAAGATCCATAGCTATTCCAAGGCAATCTTCTTTTCCAGCGTTGCGGAAGTGTCAGATATCATGAATATGGAAGAGATGCTTTCCACAAGAAAAGCCCATGAAGAGCTTACAGAGAAGGTTGGAGATTTTTTTAAAGAAGAAGGATATGAAACCTTCATCCTGTCCACAGAGTCCTGTGATTACTGTGAACGATGCGCTTATCTGGACGACAAGCCCTGCCGCTTTCCGGAACACATGCACCCCTGCCTGGAAAGCTATGGTGTTGTGGCCAATGAGATCGTAGAGAGAGAGCAGATGGAGTACAATCTGGGCGGAAATACCATTCTCTGGTTCTCCATGGTTCTGCTCAGAAAATAACTGCCTTAAGGCATTCGCCCGAAAAATACATACCGTCAGATCCCCCGGCATAGATTAGTGATAAAGGCCGGGGGATTTTTTATGGGAAAAATAATGAAAATGCTGGAACTTCCCGGTGAGACTGTCTTTCGGGAGACCCAGGTGATCCTTACAGGAAAACGTCAGGCACTGATCGAAAATTATCGGAATATCTTAAGCTGCACCAGAGAACAGATCGTAGTCCTTACAGCATCCGGCCGTATGGTCATCGCTGGAAAAAGGCTGGAGATCGTCAGTTACACGAAACTTGAAATGTGTATCCGCGGGCGGATCGAGAGCCTGATTCTGGAGGAGGGACAGAAGAAATGATTCCAGGTTTTGTCCGGGTGTCCGTCACAGGCGAACAATGTGAGCGGTTTCTGAATCTCTGCAGAGGCAGGAACATGGAACTTCGAAAGATCATAAGAACCGGGGAAAAAGAATTTCAGGCTACTCTGAAAGTGAAAGATTTCTGGAAAATAGATCCTCTCCGGCGAAAAACAGGCGTACATATCCATATTCTCCGAAAAAAAGGTCCTGTTTTCTGGCTTCTGGCTGCCAGCCGGCATAAAATGCTCCTGTCCGGGCTTTTGCTGATGGTCTGCGTATTTGTTTTTCTTTCCGGAAGACTGTGGAATATACATATTGAGGGGAATGTTATGAATCCTACACAGCAGCTTCTGCAGTTTCTGGAAGAAGAGGGGATCACATATGGAATGGGCAAAAAAAAGATCCACTGTACCAGCCTTGCGGAAGCTATGCGGAGGAAATTCCCGGAGATCACCTGGGTATCCGCGAAGCTTTCGGGGACTCAGCTGATCTTTGAGATCAGGGAAGGTACACCCCCGCCGAAGGAGCAGAAAGAGGAAGACTCCTGCAGCCTTTTTTCGGAGGTGGAAGGCACTGTGGAAAAAATTGTCACCCGCAGGGGGACTCCTCTTGTAAAAGAAGGGGATTCCGTGGAAAAAGGACAGGAACTTGTTTCCGGGATCTTAAATATCACAGATGACAGCCAGGAAGTAGTGCGGTACGAATACGTTCATGCAGATGCGGATATTTACATCCGGCATAAAGTTTCGTATTACGATACATTTCCGCTGGACGTTGAGAAAAAAGTTTCCGCTGGAAAAGCAAAGAGATTTTTTTTCCTGCAGATAGGAAACCTGCGGCTGGATCTGTCTCCCGGTGAAAAGAAAAAGGAAGACCGGCTGATCCAGGAATATCCGGCCAGGATCACGGAGAATTTCAGGCTTCCGCTGCTGGCGGGAACCATTACAGTTCAGGAATATACAATGAAAAAAGAAACCCTTACAGAACAGGAGGCGAAAAAACAGGCGATCCGGAAGCTTTATATTTATGAAGAAAAATTAATACAAAAGGGGGTTCAAATATCTGAAAATAATGTTAAAATAGAAATAAATCATCAGGACTGCGTCAGCAGAGGGGCTCTTTGCGTTATCGAGAAGACCGGAAGAGAAGCCCCCACGGAAAAAAAGACGCAGCCAAAAGAAAGGACACCAGAGGATGGCTAGCAGCATTATCGAATTATATGTGGATGTGCCGGCAGACCGCCAGGCGAATATTTTCGGACAGTTTGACGAGCATCTGAAGCTGATCGAACGAACCCTGAACGTGACGATGATCTTCCGCGATGGTTCCCTGAAGATCCTGGGAAGCCAGGAGGGAGCAGCACAGGCGAAAGCGATCGTAGAGGAACTGAACACTCTTGCGGGAAGGGGCAACACCATCACACAGCAGAATGTGAATTATGCACTCTCCCTTGCTATGGAGAAGATTGGATCCGTAATGGAAGAGATCGACAAGGATTTTATATGCAACACGATACAGGGAAGACCCATTAAACCTAAGACCTTGGGACAGAAGGATTATGTGGAACAGATCCGCAAGAAGATGATCGTCTTCGGCGTAGGACCTGCTGGAACAGGTAAGACATATCTTGCCATGGCTATGGCAGTCACCGCTTTCCGCAATGAGGAGGTTTCCAGGATCATCCTTACAAGACCTGCCATTGAGGCGGGAGAGAAACTGGGATTTCTCCCGGGAGATCTTCAGAGCAAGGTAGACCCGTATCTCCGCCCTCTTTATGACGCACTTTATCAGATCATGGGAGCGGACAGTTTTGCCAAGAATATGGAGAAGGGGCTTATTGAGGTAGCTCCTCTTGCTTACATGCGAGGACGTACGCTGGATAACGCTTTTATCATTCTGGATGAGGCTCAGAACACCACACCTGCACAGATGAAGATGTTCCTGACACGAATCGGTTTTGGTTCCAAGGTGATCGTTACAGGTGATGCCTCCCAGAAGGATCTTCCAAAGGATGCACCGTCCGGCCTGGATGTGGCAATGAAAGTACTGAAGAAGATCGATGATATCGGTTTCTGCCAGCTTACCAGCAAGGATGTTGTGCGTCACCCTCTTGTGCAGCAGATCGTACAGGCGTATGACGATTATGAGAAGAAGCAGAAACCTGCGAAATCCCGTAAAGATGACAGGTATGCGATAAAGAACAAGGAGTACAGAAGATGACCATAAATATCGAATATGAGACAGATCAGGAGCTTGGCATTGATTATGCAGCACTGGCATCCCAGGTTGCAGACAAGGTTCTTGAGATGGAGAAATGTCCATATGACGGACAGGTGAATCTTGTCCTTACAGATAATGAGGAGATCAAGAGAGTGAACACAGAGTTCCGAAATATCCAGGCACCGACAGATGTCCTGTCATTTCCCATGATCCCTTTTGAGACTCCGGCAGATTATTCTGTTGTGGAGGAGGACGAGTCCTATTTTGACCTGGACAGCGATGAGCTTCTTCTTGGAGATATCATGATCTCCGTTCCGAAGGTTTTTGCCCAGGCAGGAGAATACGGACACAGTGTGACAAGGGAGTTCTGCTTCCTGGTAGCGCACAGTATGCTTCACCTTCTTGGTTATGATCATATGACTGAAGACGAAGCGAAAGTTATGGAGGCCAAACAGGCCGCAGCTCTTAAGGAGCTTGGAATCAATCGATAACCCCCGGATGGACTAGCAGTCCTGAATCAGATTGAAGGAGGTAATATATGAGAATGAGAAAGACAGGTATTCTGGCAGGTATCATGGCGGCATGCGTGTGCATGACCCAGACAGTCCCGGCATTTGGGGCGCAGCAGGATCTGGTAGGTTTTGTCCCCAATGAGGAGAACCAGACGGAAACTCAGGTAAAGAGCTATCTTACAGGCGAGAATGTTCCCGAGAGTATCGGACGCCGGAGGCCTGTTGCTGTAATGATGGGCAATAACAGTTCCGGCGCACCGCAGAGTGGGATCGGCCATGCAGGAGTTGTGTATGAGGCACCTGTGGAAGGAAATATTACCCGTCTTATGGGAATTCTCGAAGATTACGACAGCCTGGAACGGATCGGTTCTGTCCGAAGCTGCCGTGATTATTACCTCTTCTATGCCAATGAATTTAATGCGATCTATGCACATTACGGACAGGCTGCATATGCACTTCCGTATCTGGAACAGCATGTGATCGACAATCTCAATGGAATCAATATGGGAAATCTGGCCTTTTTCCGGACAACAGATCGGAAGGCACCCCATAATGCCTACACAGATGCAGCGCATCTTCAGGCGGGGATCGATGCTATGAAATACAGTCAGGAATATAAGGCGGACTATACAGGCCATTACCTTTTTGCAGAAGATGGTGTTGAGATAGTTCCGGCAGACGGCATTACTGCAAATCTTGTAAAACTTGATAATTTTACAGATAATCATCCATGGTATGAATATGATGCAGTCTCCGGCGAATATAAGCGTTTCCAGTATGGCAAGGAACACATAGACCAGCTGGATAACAAGCAGCTAACCTGTGATAATATCATCCTTCAGTATTCATCCTGTCCGGCCTATGATGCCAATGGATATCTGAACATTGATGCAGTCTCAGGAGGGCAGGGAAAGTTTATCACAAGAGGAAAGGCAATTGATATCCGCTGGGAAAAGGATTCACCGTGGGGCATTACCCATTATTATGACAGCAATGAGCAGGAGATCCGTCTGAATCAGGGTACGACATGGGTAGAGATTGTGCAGGACGACCGGATCAGTTCCATCACATATCAGTAAACGATTTGGATGTATACAATATTTACATGTCAAAATAAAAAACGATCCGGGCAATGGAATGATTGTCCGGATCATGCAATAAATAACAGGTATCAGGAGAATCAGAAAACATGAATGCAAATTACAGAGAAAGACTGAAAGATAAGAAACGTATCGTAATCAAGATCGGATCTTCTTCCTTGATCCATGCAGAGACAGGAAGACTGGATTTCCGTAAGCTGGAGATCCTTGCAAGAGAGATCAGTGATCTTCACAACCAGGGGAAAGACGTAGTACTGGTATCTTCCGGAGCCATTGCTGTAGGTGCAGCTGCTCTTGGAATGAAGGGAAAACCGGCAGAACTTGAGAAGAAACAGGCATGTGCTGCAGTAGGGCAGGCCAGACTGATGACCATTTACCAGAAACTTTTCGGGGAATACAATCATACAGTTGCCCAGATCCTTATGACCAAGAACACAATGGTCAATAATACCAACCGCAGAAATGCCCAGAATACGTTCAACGAGCTTCTTGCAGTAGGTGTTATTCCTATCGTAAATGAGAACGACTCCGTATCTTCCTATGAGTTTCAGAATCTTGTAAAATTCGGAGATAATGATACTCTCTCTTCTGTAGTTGCCGCTCTGATCGGTGCAGATCTTCTGATCCTGATGTCTGATATCGACGGACTATTCACAGATGATCCCAATTCCAATCCTGATGCAGAATTTATTGACATTGTAGAGAACATGGATGATAATATGCGTAAACTTGGCAAATCCTCAACAGGAAGCAACGTAGGAACCGGCGGAATGGCAACCAAGCTTACAGCAGCTATCATTGCCACAGCAGCAGGAGCCGATATGGTCATTGCCAATGGAAACGATTTCCACAATATTCACAGGATCGTGGAAGGCAAGAGCTGCGGAACTTTGTTTGTAGGAAGCAAGAAGGAAGAATTTTTCCTGATCGACTATATTGAGAAATTACTGTAAGAATAATTTTTAGATAGAAAAAAGAGGAGACTGTTTTATTATGATGGACAATATCAAGATCGACAGAATCAATGCACTGGCGCATAAGCAGAAGAGTGTAGGCCTTACAGAAGAGGAGAAGGTTGAACAGGCTAAACTTCGAAGAGAATATCTGGATGCAGTAAAAGGAAACTTACGTGCACATCTGAACAATATCGATATTAAAGAAAAAGATGGCAGCATCACCAATCTGGGAGAAAAGTATGGAAGAAAAAAAGGAAATTAGAAAAAAGATCTTCAAAGCAAGAAAAGAACACAGTGATGAATGGATCCAGGAAAAAAGCCGCATGATCACAGAGACGCTGACAGTTCTTCCGGAATATAAAGAGGCAGAGCGGATCATGGCGTATGCAGATTACAACCACGAAGTCATCACCCGATATATCATTGAGCAGGCCTGGAAAGACGGCAAAGAAGTGGCAGTTCCCAAGGTATTTGGAAAAGATATGGTGTTTTATAAGCTGACTGATTTTTCACAGCTGGAATCCGGTTACTTCGGGATACCGGAGCCAAAGGAAGACGGTGAGACAGTTTCCTGGGAAGATGCCATGATGGTGATGCCGGGAGTTGCTTTTGATGTGAGCTGCAACCGTGTTGGCTATGGCGGCGGTTTTTATGACCGTTTCCTTGAGAAACATCCGGGGATCAGTCGTGTGGCTGTAGGATTTTCTTTCCAGATCCTTCCGGAAGTTCCCACAGAACCTACGGATATCCGTCCGCAGGTGATCGTGACAGAGAAGAATGTATACCGCGACGTGCAGTAAAAACTGCTGTAATAACAGTAAGAAAGGCAGGAATATTTGGAAATGAATGAAATGCTTGAAAAACTGGGACAAAACGCAAAGGACGCAGAAGTTGTCCTCCGAAACCTTTCCACAAATGACAAGAACAGAACACTTGGGATTGTAGCACAGGCTCTTGTAGATCATACAGAAGAGATCCTGAAAGCCAATGCTCTGGATGTAGAGAGCGGAAGAAAGAACCAGATGCCGGAAGGACTGATCGACAGACTGATGCTGACACCTGAGAGAATCGAGGGAATGGCAGATGGTCTTCGCCAGCTTGTAGGCCTGGAAGATCCTATCGGCGAAGTGACAGGCATGAAGAAACGTCCAAATGGACTTCTGATCGGGCAGAAAAGAGTTCCACTTGGTGTGATCGGAATTATCTATGAGGCACGCCCGAATGTAACTTCCGACGCTTTCGGACTTTGTTTTAAAACAGGAAATGTTGTGATCCTGAAAGGCGGAAGTGATGCCATTCATTCCAATACAGCCATTGTGAAATGTATCCGTGAGGCACTTAAGGCCGCCGGGATCACCGAGAATGCGATCCAGCTGATCGAAGATACTTCCAGAGAGACAGCTGCGGAATTTATGAAAATGAACCAGTATGTAGATGTGCTGATCCCACGTGGAGGAAGAGGTCTTATCAAGGCTGTTGTGAACCAGAGTACCATTCCTGTCATTGAGACAGGAACAGGTAACTGTCATATCTATGTAGACGAGACTGCTGATCTTCAGATGGCAGCAGATATTGTGATCAATGCCAAGACTCAGAGAGTAGGAGTGTGCAATGCCTGCGAATCCCTTCTTGTGAACCGCAAGGTAAAAGATGCTTTTCTTCCTGTGCTGGCAGAGCGTCTGAAAGAGAAACATGTGGAAGTACGTGCTGATAAAGATGCGGGCGAGCTGATGCCAGGAGCAGTTCCTGCAACAGAGGAAGACTGGGGAACGGAGTACCTGGACTACATACTTTCTGTAAAAGTGGTAGATTCTGTGGAAGAGGCAATTGCCCATATCAATAAATACAATACCAAGCATTCGGAAGCGATCATTACCAACGATTATTCACATTCCCAGAAATTCCTGGATGAGGTGGACGCAGCAGCAGTTTATGTGAATGCTTCTACCAGATTTACAGACGGAAATGAGTTTGGTTTTGGCGCAGAGATCGGCATCAGTACCCAGAAGCTTCATGCAAGAGGACCAATGGGACTGCTTGCTTTGACAACTACCAAGTATATTATTTACGGAAACGGACAGGTTCGTCCGTAAGAGATTAGGCCGGCAATGGCGAAGTAGAGCGGATTTTTGTGTCCGCTTTACTTTTTTTCGGTGTTGTGCTATACTTTTTTTAATTGTTGATTTAGACAGACTAACTCATAACAGGAGGATATATAAAAATGAAAAAAAAGCAACTTTTTGCAGTTCTGCTTGCTGGTTCCATGACAGTTGGAATGACACCTGCTGCAGCATTTGCTGCTGAGGATACAGGAGCTGAGGCAGTAGCCGCAGAAGCTCAGGCTACAGATGAGAATACAGATACTGCAGATAATACAGAAGATACTGTTGCAGCAGAAGCAGAAGCACAGGCAGAGGCAGAGGCACAGGCAGAGGCAGAAGCACAGGCGCAGGCAGAAGCAGAGGCGGAGGCAGAAGCACAGGCTCAGGCGGAAGCCGAGGCGCAGAAACAGGCAGAAGAGCAGGCAGCAGCAGAAGCGGCTGCGAAAGAAGCAGCAGAAAAGGGAACGATCGTTACTACAGAGGCAGAACTCAATGCAGCGATCGAAGCTGCTGCAGTTGTTGACACTGCCACATCTACAGTCACAGAGGCAAAGCCAACCAAGATCGTGATCAGCGGAACGCTCGAGCTTACAGGTTCTGTAACGATCCCGGCGAATAAGAGTATTGCTATCTTAGGAGCAGACACGCAGGCTTCTATTGAACGTGCAGACAGTTTCCGAGGCAATCTTTTTGAAGTAAGTGCTGGCAGTGCGCTCTATATGGCTAAGAAGGATGCCGCTGAAACGGATACAACCGTAGGAACACTAACTGTAGACGGATCTGTTACGGATGGTTCCGCAGTAGAGGGTTCTCTGGTTCATGTTGTAGCAGGAGCGAATTTTTTTCTGACAACAGGTGTAACTCTTACCAATAATAATACAACTGCGAAAGGAGCTGCGATCTTCAATGAAGGTGGAAACGTTCTGATCACAGGTGGTACGATCATCGGCAATAAATGTGACAATGGAGCTGTATTCAGCACAGGTACAGTTTCTCTGAAAAAAGGTGAAGGAGCAGCCGACACAGAGCCGAGCATCACAGGCAACACGAAGACTGATGGTACTACTCCTGCCAATATCATTCTTTCTGGTGAAGGAAAAATTGAGGTAAAAGGAGAAATCACAAATCAGGCTCAGATTGGGTTCTCCGTGGAAACTCCAGTGGAAGATCAGGCAGTCATCACCAAGGCGGATGACCTGGCAGATGATGTATTTGCATCAGTTCTTAAGAACCTGGCTTCTAAGTACGAGGGTGACACAGCGAAGTTTACGGTTGATGAAACTACAGGTAAACTGGTTGCAGCAGCAGAAGAGCCAACGCCGACACCAACTACATCAGCAGAACCGACTGCAACACCAACCCCTACCAAGAAACCTACAGCAACACCAACACTTACAAAAGCATCTTTGCGTTGGACAGGTTCAAGCTGGCGTGATCATTCTTCTGCTACTATTACATGTATTATTGGAGCAGATGGAATATGTAATTATACCTGGAAAGAAAAAGGATCTAAAAAAGTTGGTGGAAGTGGAAAAGTAAATATTAAAGCTGACAAATCGTTTGATATTGAATTGAATAATTTACCAAATAAAGAAATAGAGGTATATATTGCAGCTAAAGATTCTAAAGGAAATGATATTTTATTACAGCCTACAATAAGTGGTGTTGTAAAAACGGCGAAGACTTTTAAAATTGCTTTGTCTGAAAGTAAGAGACCTGCAACCCCAACGCCAAAGCAGCCAACTCCGACAGATACACCAAACGCATATATTCCTGATGTAAAAGAGAGTATACTTCAGGGACTGGATACTGCAATGGAATTTTATCCTAATACTTTTTATCCATTTAAAGTAATCGGAGCTGGAACAACTAATACAAACCCAAGTGAAGGTGATGTGAAGTGGGAGCCGCTTTATTGGAGTACATCTTCGAATCCAAAAGATAGTCAAAAACATACTACCTGGAAAATTGGTTCCACCAGAGGAATCAGCAAGGGAGAAAAATTCAGTTTGTATGTATTCTTCCAGAAATGGGTTTACACAGGTGGACAATGGACAGAAACAGATACGATCAGTTCTGCCAGATATGAGTTCGGTTCCGTACCGATCACTATCACTCCGTCCGCAGGTGCAGGAGCAAATGGAGCAAACGGCGGCAGCGATGGACAGACAGGTTCTGATCCGGATGCAACTGTAACAGGAGCGGCATCTGAAACATCCTCCAATGGCGGAAATGGAACTACATCCAAGAATGCGGTATCTACAGCCGATAATTCACCGATTGGAACAATGTCTGCGCTTGCAGTCGCTTCCATCCTTGCAGGCGGATATGTAATTGTGAGAAGAAGAAAAAAAGATATCTGATCACAGAACAGAAAAGAATAAGATAACATAGAAAAACACTGGTTACTCTTTAAGCAAAAAGGAGTAACCAGTGTTTTTGCGCTGTAAAAGTAAGCGGAGAAAGCATCTTACAGATTCTTTTTCTTATAAATAAACCAGGATGCAGCTACGCTGAATGCGACCAGATAAGCAGCCAATATTAAAATACTGATATAATTCACAGCCCCGCCGGAAGCGATCGTACGGATCAAATGACTTGTCTGTGAAAGAGGAAGTGCAGCTACGAAGTTTCCAAGAAATCCCGGGATCTTTTCTGTGGAGAAGAAAGTGTTGCACAGAAATGCCATCGGCATAATAATATAGTTGGAAAAACGCGGAACATCCGCATGGTTTTTGGCAAGGAAAGAAACCACGACACCAATGGCTGAAAAAACAGCACCATTAAGAAACATCACCAGAAATGACCATCCGTTAAAAACAAGCCCTGTTCCGATCGGCATAGTCAGAAGAAGGATGATTCCACCTGCATAAAGTCCCCGGAGGCTTCCGCCAATGATCTGGCCTGCAATAAACTGCCACAGAGGAGTAGGGGAGATCATGACCTGATCGAAAGCCTTCTCATAAAGACGCTGTACATTTAAATTCTGTGCAATGGCGTTAAAACTTCCATTCATCGTTGTCAGAGATACCACACCGGGGATCAGAAAGTTCAGATAAGGTTCTCCGTGGGAAGAGGTCTGAATCCCCATTCCAAAAACAATCAGATACATTAGCGGCGCGATCATGGCTGCCAAAGTGATCTTATAGAAATCCCGCCGAAATTCCACCCATTTTTCCCATAAAATAGTAAGTATTCCCATGATAATTCATCGTCCATTCTTATTAAAGTGTATGTTGATGCAGGATCAACGCTGCATCAGATGTCTGCCGGCCCGTTCCACAAAAACATCCTCAAGGGTTGTTTCCCGCAGCGTGCACTGTCCGTCCAGGGAGGACAGAAACGTGATCGCTTCCGGTCGGCTGTGGAAGTAGTGGCTTTTAGCACCGTCAGGTGTCTCCTGATCTACGGTATATTTGCCGAGACTTTCGATCAGGCCTGCCGGCGTATTGATCTCTTCCAGTTTTCCGTGATCCATAAGTGCTACCCGGTTACAGAGAGACTGAGCCTCTTCCATGTAGTGAGTCGTCAGAAGGATGGTTAGATTCTTGCCGTTAAGCTGACGGAGAAGATTCCACATCTGTCTTCTGGAAAGTGCGTCCATACCTGCTGTAGGCTCATCAAGAAGCAGGATCTCCGGATTGGTAAGAAGGGCACGGCATACCATAAGCTTACGCTTCATACCTCCGGAAAGCTTGCGGACAGTTCTTTTCCGAAATGGAAGAAGTCCGCAGAAATCAAGAAGCTCTTCCGTTTTTGCCTTAATTTCTTTGCGGGGCATAAAGTAAAGACGTCCCTGATATTCCATGATCTCATCCATGCTCATATCCTGACGCATGGAATATTCCTGTGTGATCACGCTGATCTTGCGCTTCAGGTCCGGTCGGTTGCGTCCGAGTGTCTGCCCGTCAATAAGGATCTGGCCTTCTGTAGGCAGAAGCAGAGTGGAAAGCAGACTGATCGTGGTAGTTTTTCCCGCACCATTAGGCCCGAGAAGACCAAAAAATTCGCCGGTCTCGATTCGAAGATCCAGAGAATCCACGGCAGTAAAGCCGTCGAATTTTTTTGTGAGATTTTTTGTTTCGATCATCTCTGTTCATTTCCTTTCTTTTGCATGCAAATTTCCTTTTATTATACTGGAAAGCAGATGATAATTCAACTAAGAACCCTCTTCTTTACAGAAAACAAGCGGTGTGCTATAGTGATATCATATGTGAAGACAATATGAGGAGATGGGGAGAAACAATGAAACGAATGATACGGACAATGTCCTTGTTGTTTCTGGCCATGATGCTGCTTTGCCCGGTGCAGGCTCTGGCAGCAGATGGGGAAAAAGGTCTGGAAACAGATATGGAAGACGGTGAATATTCTATTCAGGTAGATCTGGAAGGGGGCAGTGGTAAGGCCAGTGTCACATCCCCCACATTGATGCTCGTGAAGGATGGCAGAATGTACGCACAGCTGCAGTGGAGCAGTTCCAATTATGACTACATGATCGTAAATGGGGAAAAAATCCTCAATGAGAGCGAGGAAGGCAGAAATTCTGTTTTTACAGTACCGATCACAGTGCTGGATGACAAGATGGAAGTGATCGCGGATACTCTGGCGATGGGAGCACCACACGAGATCAATTATACGCTGACTTTTTATGAGGATTCCATTGGTTCCAAGGGACAGCTTCCCCAGGAGGCAGCTAAGAGAGTGGTAGCGGTAGCTCTGGTGATCATTGTAGGCGGAGGAATTTTAAATTATTTTGTGAACAAAAGGAATCGGTGTTAACAGCCGGTTCTTTTTTTCTGCTTTCAGGCATACATACATAATAGCAGCGGATCCTGCGGATATGGGAAAACATCCATAGGAAATACGGTATAAAACGGAGGCAGAATGAGATGAAAACAGCACAGGATAAAACTTATGAAGCTTTGTATTATTCTCTCTGGGAGCTTGCTCAGAGGTACAGTGAGTTTACCCAGTTTCGGGTAATTGGAAAAAGTCATGACGAAAGATTGATCCCCATGCTCGAAATTGGTCATGGAGAATCCTGCATTTTCTGTGTGGGAGGATTTTCAGGGACAGATGGAAGAATGTCGGACATGCTGGTCCTGGCGGCAGCGGAATATTGCAAAACATATGAGTGCAGGTGGAAACTTCAGGATTTTTATGAGGTGCAGACACTTCTTGACAGGACAAGACTTTGTATGATCCCGGTTGTAAATCCGGATGGCTATGAGATCTTTCACAGGGGATACAATGCAGTGCGAAATCCTATTTTTCGTCAGATGCTGAAGATGCAGGATGTCCCTTGTGATGAATTTGTGTGCAATGCAAGGGGAATGGATCCCGTCTTGAATTTCCCTACCAGCTGTTGTACCAGAAAAAGGATCAACCAGCAGCCTGCAAGCGAAAATGAGACAAAAGCACTGATCCGTATTTTTCAGGAATATGGGGGAAGAGGATTGCTTGTATTCTGCAGTTATGGAAAAAAAGTGATCTATTACAGACAAGATCAGGGATTTGCCAACAGTCAGAGATGTTACCGACTCGCAAGACATCTCAAAAGATGTGCGGACGGAAGGCTGGAACGGCTTCAGACGGGGTGCGGTGCGCATACGCAGAACCAAAGTACAGGCCGTCCGGAGCAATATTACGGAGAAGCCATACGGCAGCCTGCATTCCGGATCGAACTTCCGTTGGGAGAAGATACGAAAGAAGCAGAAAAAAAGGCTCTCAGAGAATTGATGCTGTTTCCGCTGGAATATATTTATTCTCTGGTACAATAAGCGAAAAAAGGCCTGCACAGATGCTGCTTTGGAATATTGGGCATTTGTGGCAGGTCATTTCTGCAAGAGTCGAATCTTGTCGGACGAATTTCGTTGACTTGTCTGAAGGCTGGCTTTATAATAACATCATCTGAAACAGATCTATATATTTATTCTATTCCGTCTTTGACTGGCGGACATTCAGGAACGCTTCCGTTCCATTTCAATTCACAGTTTTTATATTTTAAAAGAAAATGGATACTGACAAGCATATAGAGTCAATAACAAGTTGCTGCGGGGAACATGCGATTTCCAGCTGTGTTGGTGTCTATGGAGGGCAATTTATGTGTCAATGTATGTGGGGCAGCAGGTCTCCGCCAGGCATTCTTTTTGTTTGCTCATGAAGTACTCCTAAAAGAATGAAATAATAGAATTAAGAACAGAAATGAAATTGTTTTTTCGATATGCTTTTAACACAGCTCTGGCTGTAGGTTTTGTGACTGCAATGGTACTCCTCCTTCCGGGTCTTTTCGGTATCCGGCCATATGTAGTTTATTCCGGATCCATGGAACCAGGGATCCCCACCGGGGCTATGGTATTTATCAAGGAGGAGGTTTTTTCTCCGAAGAAAGGAGATATTATCACATTTCGTATAAATGATACCGTTGTGACACACCGGGTCATAGAGAACCGGAACGGTATCTTCACAACAAAAGGCGACGCAAATAAAACAGCAGATCCTGTATCTGTAGAACAGTCGCAGATCATCGGGCGGGTAGTCTTTTGCCTGCCTTATCTGGGCTATGTGATTCATTTTTTACGTGCCCGGATTCCATTTACCGCCGTTGTCATTGCGGCGTGTCTGGCCGTGATCGCTGATCTGGCTTATACCCCGAATAAAGAGAATAAGGAAATAGCAGGGAGGAATTAAATTATGATGAAAAACAGAAAAATGGTAAAAGGAATTGCGCTTGCGGCTATGGTCGCAGCATTGGCAGCAGGAGGAACTGCAGCCTATCTTACTGATTTTGAGACAGCTACTAACAGCTTTACCATTGGAAAAGTGGATATTGAACTGGATGAGCCAAACTGGAAACCAAATGATAACACGAAGCTGGTGCCGACTCAGGTGATCAAGAAGGATCCGTATGTGAAGAATCAGGGTATCAACGAAGCATTTGTATATCTGGAGGTATCAGTTCCTGTCCGTAATGTGATCACTGCCGCACAGGATGGAACCAGAAATCCTCTCAGAAAGACAGAACTTTTCACTTACTCCAAGAATAAAGAGTGGACTCAGCTGGAAAGAAAAGAGGTAGGGCAGAATATGGTTTACACGTATGCTTATAACCATATTCTGAAGCCTGGACAGAAGACAACCACTTTGTTTGATACTGTGAAGTTTGCCAATATTATCGAAGGCCAGTTGGATACACAGCAGATTGATATGCCGGTAAGAGCGTATGCGATCCAGTCTACGAATACAGGAGATGATAAGACTACGATCATTGAGCAGGCAACAGC
>CAVBVT010000011.1:0-2742 GCA_963598855.1 Eggerthellaceae bacterium | reverse complement strand
GGCAACAGCAGCATATCAGAAATATGTGAACCAGAACAAAGGACAGGATAGCGGCGTGACCAAGTGATATGTAAAAGTCTGATGAGACGGAGAATGTAGATGAAAGAAAAAATTTTCAAAAATGTCATATTCTTTCTTTTTGTTACAGGACTTCTCTGCACTTTGGGAACGGCAGCGTATTTTTCGGATTTTGATAAAAAGGTGAATACAGCAGCAGTAGGATCTGTGATAACTGAAATCGATGAAGATTTTCCAGATCCTACGCCTACTCCTGTAGATGATAATCCTTCATACAAAAAGAAGATCTGGACAGGAAACTTTTCCGGAAATGAGAAAGGGTTCAATGCGGACTGTTATGTAAGAATGTCGCTTTCCTATTCTGATAATGATATTGGAAAAGGAGTAGAGCTTCTGGGGCTTGATACTGTAAACTGGCTGTATAATGCAAAAGATGGATATTACTATTATCGAAATAAGGTAGCAGAAGGAGAAGTAACTACTCCGCTGTGTACAGGTTTTCGGATAAATTCTAAAAAGATCGATGACACATACAGAGACAGTATTTCCGATTTTGCGATCAACGTATATGAGGAGGCAGTTCAGGCAGAGGGATTTTCCGATTATAAGAGTGCATGGAGCTATTTTGACAATCCGATATCTGTGCAGAAGACAGAGAGGGGGGAGATCGTTGAAAAAAGCTCTTAGGTTACTTTTGGCAAGTGTGATCACGGCGGGAAGTCTTACAGCAGGAGTGTCTGCTTATGGCAGATTTACAGATTCGGTAACTGTGACAAATCATATTTCTGCTGGAGATATCAATATTTCCCTGAAAGAACTGGAAAAAAAGGAGAATAAGGAGATCACCTATCAGGATCGAAAAATCGTTCTTCCAGGTGACAGGATCTCAAAAATTCCCAGGATCACAAATCGGTCGGAACCCTGCTGGGTAAGAGTGAAGATTACCTATACAGATGATCTCGATGGACTGAAAGGGCTGGATGATACAAATCTTCTTGGAATGTCTTCGCGTTGGACGAAAAAAGGAGAATATTTTTATTATACCAAGCAGCTGGAATATGGAGAAAATGTTGACATTTTTACAGCAGTTACGGTTCCGAGAGAATGGACAGAGAGTTATCAGGAAAAAAATCTGGGGATCAGTATTGTGGCAGATGCCATACAGGCAGCTAATTTTTCTCCTGATTTCAGTGCCATGACACCATGGGGAAATGAGAAGATCCAGAGGTGTGTTCATGACACGAACGGTTTGGTTGTAAAGAAAAAGAGTCAGGTTAAATCGAAAGTAGAGTTTGAAGGCAGTGCACATAAGCTGATCGCAGCTCCGGATGATTTTTTTTCTGGATTTTCAACAGCGATGCCTGGAGATGTTTTTAAAGATTCTGTAGAAATTAAAAACACGACTGCTAATACAGCTGAAATCTTTTTCAGGACATCGGCAGAGTGCAAATCTGTAAAAGATCAGGAATTTTTAAGAAGGCTGAAGTTGGAAATTTCCATGGATGGAAAAAAGCTCTATGAAGGTGATCTTCTTGCAGTTTCCCTGAATAAAGCAGTTTCATTAGGAAACTTCGCGAAGAATAAAAGCGGAAAGATGGAATTTAAGGTAACAGTCCCATCAGAACTTGATAATGCCTATGCTCTCCGAAAAGGAGATGTGAAATGGATCTTTTCCGTGGAAGAAGATGCGAAACTGATAACAGCAACTCCTGTTCAGAAACAACCTGAAAGAGAAAAGATGACAGGAAGGCAAAGCTATTATGGAAATGGAAACGGGAGAGTAAGCTCAACTGTAAGAACGGCTCCGGTGAAAACTGGGGATGATACAGAGATTCTGTTTTGGCTGCTGTTGGGAGGTACTGCACTTTTTGCAGGAGGTCTGGTGATCCGGAAAGGAGGAAGAACATGAAAAAAAGAATCGCAGGCATATTAATGGCACTGACTGTTTTTGTTTCCTCCGTTGGGGTATTTGCAGATTCGGAATATACGCTGCCTTCTGAATATGGAACTGAACATATGGCAGAAACAGAAACTGTTTCGGAAGATAAAGAACAAACAGGGCTGGAAGGGCCAGACGTGTCAGAGGAAATTCAGGACAATAGTGTTGATGAAGATATTTTAGAATCAGAAGAAACTGAGGAAGAAAATGCAAACGAAGAAGACTGGAATCAGGAAGATGCTGCTCAGCAGGAAGAAACAATGCTGTCAGAAGAAACAGCATCATCTGAAGAGCCAATGCAGCCAGAAAATCCGATGCCATCGGAAGAGCCGGAATATACCGTATTTTCCGAGGAAAATGCAGATCTTCT
Source organism: Eggerthellaceae bacterium (assembly GCA_963598855.1). GTDB lineage: Bacteria > Bacillota > Clostridia > Lachnospirales > Lachnospiraceae > Blautia_A. Next base: position 415 of record CAVBVT010000011.1, on the reverse strand, counting down.
CAAAGGAGAAACCGAAGAAGATCAGCAGTTGATCCAGGAGATCGAGGATGGACAGATCCTTGCATTTTCACCTGCAATGTCTGATGAAACAGAGGAGAATGAAAGTGCTGATGTACTTTCTGGAGCAGAAGAGGGAATCGCAGTAACAGCATTGAAACCAGGAGAATACTATGTGGAGACTACAGGCAGAGTTTACTGTGATGAGGTATGGACACCGGCTAATGATTTCGTGCAGGGAAATCATACACGTATGGCTAGTACATTCCGCCGTGTGCATTACATAGATGATACAGGCGCAGAAAAAACAGCTCCGCTATATTGCCTCAAGGCGACAAAAACAGGCCTGGATAGTGCTACATTAAAAAATGAAGCTGTAAAAGTGCTGAAAAATGCAACAATCCAGAAACTTCTGTAT
>CAVBVT010000010.1:33245-38480 GCA_963598855.1 Eggerthellaceae bacterium | reverse complement strand
CGTACGGTGCTGTGGGAGGTCGGTAGATAAAATAATTATCTACCTCCTACCCGATTGGATATATCCGAAGAATTTCTTCTTACGGCTATATTCAGGCATAAGGTTTCAGATATGAGAGGAGGAGTTTTATGAATGAGCTGATCGAACATACAGACCATGTCAATGAGCTGCTTGCACGGTATGGTGTTAAATTTGGTATTTATAAAAATAATACATTTAAAGAACAGCTGTTTCCCTTTGATGCAATTCCCCGTGTGATCGAGCATGATGAGTTTGAGCGCCTGGAGAAGGGGCTGAAGCAGAGAGTGAAAGCCCTAAATATGTTTTTGAAGGATATTTACAGTAAGAAGCAGATCGTAAAGGACGGCGTGATACCGGAAGAATTTATTTTCATATCCAGCGGCTATCTGGCAGAATGTGAGGGTGTGACACCACCCCGGGATATCTATTCCCATATTTCAGGCATTGACCTTGTAAAAGGGAAAAATAATGAATGGTACATCCTGGAGGATAACCTGAGAGTTCCGTCGGGAGCTTCTTATCCTATGATTGCAAGAGATTTATGCAGACGATGTTCACCGGAAACCTTCAAAAAAACAAAGCTGGAAAACAATCGGAATTATGCCGAACTTCTCCGTAAAACAATGGATTATGTAAATACAGGCGGTCACAATGTAATCCTTACTCCCGGAAGATACAACGCAGCTTATTTTGAACATTCCTATCTGGCAGAAAAAACGGGTGCACATCTGGTAAATGGCTCTGAGCTGTCTGTAGAAAACGACAGGCTATATTATATTACAGCTTCCGGAAAAAAAGAGCAGGTAGGAGCTGTTTACAGGCGTATTTCCGATGAATACCTGGATCCCATGACCTTTAACCCGGAATCGCTGATCGGTATTCCTCACATCTATGATGTATTCCGGAAAGGAAATGTAGCCCTTTTAAATGCACCGGGAAATGGCGTGGCAGATGATAAAGGAATCTATTATTTTGTGCCGAAGATGATAAAGTACTACTTGGGTGAAGAACCGATACTTATGAATGCACCGACCTACCTTCCGTTTTATGGGGAGGATATGAGCTATGTGCTGGAGCATTTTGAGGATCTGGTACTCAAGGACGTCGCGGAGGCCGGTGGCTATGGAGTCGTTTTCGGCAATTCCATGACGAAACAGCAGAAAGAGGATTTTATCGAGCTTCTGAAAAAAGAACCGCGAAGATTTATCGCGCAGGAGGTTATCGATTTTCAGGACCTGGATATTATAGATGAGGGCAGAGCAGTCCCACGAAAAGCAGATCTCAGGGCGTTTGTACTGACAGGAGAAGAGCCGGTTGTATGGAAAAGCGGTCTGACCAGATTTTCCAGAAATCCGGATTCATTTATTGTAAATTCTTCACAGGGAGGAGGCTTTAAGGACACATGGGTATTATCTCAGTAGAACAGGCTTCCAGGCTGTATTGGCTTGGGAGATATACAGAACGGGCATATACGACAATACGAATGTTTTTTGACAGCTACGATCAGATGATCGATGAGGAAAAGGACAGCTACCTTGCATTTTGCAGCTCCGTAGACATTCCCAATATTTACCATTCAAAGGAGGATTTTCTGGCTAGATACCCCTTTGATGAAAAAAATCCGGACTCCATTATCAGTAATCTGAACCGGGCATATGACAATGCCATCGTGCTCCGGGAAAATATCAGTACGGAGGCACTGTCCTACATTCAGCTGGCTATATATGAGATGAACAAGGCTGCGCAAAGTCGTGCACCCCTGTTTGAATTGCAGCGTGTACTGGACGAGATTCTGGCATTCTGGGGCAGCATTGATGACCGGATCGACAGCGAAGAGACCAGAAATATCATAAAAGCAGGAAAAAGGATCGAGAGAATCGACCTTTATGCACGTCTCGGAGCAGATAAAAAGGAAATCAGACGAGAGGTGCACCGTATGATTCCACGGGTAACCAGAAGCGGACTCCCTTATCAGGAGGACGCATTGAAAAGAGTCAGCATACTTGCAGAAGCTGAGGAGTTGGATTATTATAAGATCGTAACAAATGTGGAGCAGATTCTGATCTGAGAGGATCAGACTGCCAAGAAATACAAAGGAGCGGTGAGACATGCAGTTACAATTTGATTATCAGATGCAGATCCGATATTCAATACCTGTGGAACGCTGTTTTTATACGATCAAATGTATTCCAAAGGATACGGCACGGCAGAAGCTGCTGAAAAAAGAAATTCAGATGGAACCACAGTCACAGTGGATGGAAGGAACCGATGGATGGGGGAACCGGAAGCTTTATGGAAGCATACCAGAGTCTCATGACAGCTTTCGGTTCCGTATCCGTGGGAATGTGGAGGTTTATCCGGAGATATATGAAAAAGGAGAAGAGCCGGCAGGAATGTATCGCTATCCCTTCGGGAAATGTATTCCCGGTCAGGGAATTCTGGGATATTTCCGGACGCGGAACGCTTATAACTGCGGAAGTGAGCTGGAGCAATGTATCCGGATCATGAATGGTCTGCATCAAGATTTTTCCTACGAAAAAAAGCAGACAGGGATCTCCACAACAGCAGAGGAGGCATGGAATCTAGGGATGGGAGTATGCCAGGATTTTGCACATATCTATGAGACTCTGATCCGCCTTGCCGGGATTCCGTCAAGATACGTCTGTGGGCTGATGAGCGGTGAAGGAGAAAGCCATGCCTGGGTAGAGGCCCTCTGCGAGGGAAAATGGATCGGCCTGGATCCGACCAACAACTGTCTGGTGAATGAGAACTACATCAAGCTGGGGGACGGCCGTGATGCGTCGGAATGTGCCATAAACAGAGGGATTTTGTTTAATGGAGGAGAACAGCAGCAGAAGGTGAATGCGGTTGTCAGCCGTATCTGAGCGCGGATGATAAAGAAAAATGAAAAATAAAAAGGATAAGAGAACAGAAAAATGATAGAAACCATTGCGTCTGTAGGACTTCCCGTTGATGAAGTTCTGCGGATCAGAAAAAACAGGATCATGCCGGAGAAAGCGCATACTTCCATGCCAAGGATCAGCATTGTCACAGGAATCCATGGAGATGAGCTGGAGGGACAGTATATCTGCTATGAGCTGCAGCGGCGGATACAGAAGGAAAAAGAGCACCTTACAGGCATCGTGGATATTTATCCGGCGATGAACCCACTGGGAATTGACTCGATCACAAGGGGAATACCGGCCTTTGATCTGGATATGAACCGCCTTTTTCCAGGAAACACCAGTGGAAATATGACCGAATATCTGGCGGCGGAGATCATCCGGGATGTGGAAGGCTCTGACTGCGTGCTGGATATCCACGCAAGCAATATTTATCTTACGGAGATTCCGCAGATCAGGATCAACGAGCTTCATGAGGAGACCCTGGTTCCACTGGCAGAAGAATCAAACGTAGATTTTATCTGGGTGCACGGCGCAAGCACTGTGCTGGAATCAACCTTTGCGTACAGTCTGAACAGTACCGGCACACCGGTGCTGGTGGTGGAGATGGGCGTAGGAATGCGTATCACCCGTTCCTATGGAGACCAGCTGGTGGATGGAATTTTTAATCTGATGAAAAAGCTGGGCATCTGGACAGGAGAAGTAAAGGCTCCAAGAAAACCGATTCTCTCCAGGGATCCGGAGGACGTAAGCTACCTGAATGCGAAGGTAAGCGGTATTTTTATCCCGGAGGTTGAGCACTGGGTAGAATTAAAAAAAGGAGATCTGATCGGAAGGATCGTAGATCCTCTCTCCGGAACCATCTTAGATGAAGTAACTGCGCCGGTAGATGGAATTCTGTTCACGATACGGGATTATCCGGTGGTGGGCGAGGGTTCCCTGATGGGACGTCTCCTGAGAAAGGAGGCGTACGAAAATGCGTAAACGCATCATTTATCAGATGGACGGACTCTACCGAGATGATTTCAGGGTCACAGGTTACGAATTCGGGGAAGGCGAGAATGCTGTGTGCATCGTGGGAAGCTGCCGCGGCAATGAGGTTCAGCAGATCTACTGCTGTTCCAAGCTGGTAAAAAAATTCCGGCAGCTTGAAGCAGAAGGAAGGATCACAAAAGGAAAAAAAATCCTGATCATCCCTTCCATGAACCCGTATTCCATGAACATCCAGAAACGCTTCTGGCCTACGGATAATACAGACATCAACCGTATGTTTCCGGGATATGACCTCGGAGAAACAACCCAGCGTATTGCGGACGGGGTTTTCCGGGAAATATCAGGATATCAGTTCGGAATACAGTTTACTTCCTTTTACATGCCGGGGGATTTTGTTCCCCATGTGAGGCTAATGGACGAGGGCTACAGCAGAGTGAAAATCGCAGAACAATTTGGACTTCCTTATGTAGTGGTGAGAAAGGTACGGCCATATGATACCACAACCTTAAATTATAACTGGCAGGTATGGGATACGCAGGCTTTTTCCCTGTATACAACAGCAACGGAGAGAATTAATCCCAATGGTGCAGGACAGGCAGTTCTGGCAGTAATGAATTTCCTTTCCGCACAGAGGATCATACAGTATTACGGTCCGTCTGCGGCTCAGACAAGGGTGGTTGCAGACACAGAGCTGATACCGGTCCGGACATCGGAATCCGGCATTTTTGAGCCGCTTGTAAAGGCTGGTGAGGCAGTGGAAACAGGACAGCCTCTTGCCAATATCATCCATCCCTATGAGAGTGAGCTGATCGAAACACTCTACGCACCCGTAGACGGGAAGGTATTTTTTATCCATAATGAACCATTAACCTATGCGAACACCGCGGTGATCAAGCTGGTGTACTGACCTTGATGGATTGCAGGCCGGGGAACTCTTCCCCGGCTTTTTTTGTGTATGTGGCCTGCGGGTGGATCTATTTTCGTGGTCTTATTTTCAGAAATACCGTATCATTTCTTGAAAGGCTTAAAATAGCCTGACTTAGAGTAAAAATGCAGAAAGGAAAATGAGGTGTTTTACCTCAGAACAGGTATTAAAAATGTTCAGACGATATGGATATGCGAGAGTTTCCACGAAAGACCAGAATCCGGAAAGACAGTATGCAGCTCTGAAGCTGGTCGGATTAGGCAGGGAGGATATTTATCTTGACCGTTTTTCAGGAAAAGATTTTGAGAGACCGGAATATGAAAAGCTGATGAAAAAATTAAAAAAAGGTGACACGCTGATTGTAAAGAGCATTGACCGGCTGGGGCGTAATTA
>CAVBVT010000010.1:10713-33235 GCA_963598855.1 Eggerthellaceae bacterium | reverse complement strand
CTGGAACAATGGAGGAGGCTGACAAAGGAGCAGGATGAAAATCCTGCCTTTTTTTATGTGAAAAATTCATATACATCAGGCAGATAGCCAACGGATAATCAACAGAAACGGAAAAAATGTAAATGAAAGTAGGATTTTTGAACCAACCCGGATATGAAAATTATGAAGGATATTGTAAAAAAATATCCCGGACAATGAATATCTGTGACGGATTTATTAGTTCCACGAATGCGTTAAAAGAAAGAATGAAGAATTAGGACAGATAATCCATGATGGTGAAGATGGATTTTTGTGTAAAAATATAGAAGAGTGGAAAGAAAAATTAAGGACTCTTGTGGAGGAGGATAAATTACGTGAATTTATGGCAGAAAATGTGCATAAAAGAGTATTAAAAGAATATACAACAGAGACAATAGAAGAAGAGGTATTAGATATATTGAGAGTAAAAGACTTTCTGTAGTGGATGCTCAATGCCACCTCCCTTTGATATCCTGTGGAAGCATCTTACGGAAGCATCTTTATATTGCGAAGATACCCGATGGAGGGTATAATAAATGCAGTCGGCTTCGAAATACAGATATCCGGCAGGAAAATAAGGAGTTCATATCGCAAAAGATGAAAACGACGATGAATTATTATACATATGTGATCATAATAACACTGTTGGCCCTTTTTGTGTTGTCAGTCTTGGTTTATGAAAATGACCGGATATCCGGAGAAAAGAAGAAGCTTTTTATCCTGACCAACAGCTTTATTGCGATTGCAGCAGTTGCAGAGTGTGCAGGGGTACATATCAGTGGGAATACAGCCATTCCAAGACAGGTGCTAATTGCAGTAAAGACGGTCGATTATACCTTTACCCCGATGACAGGAGCGACACTGATCGCCCTGATGGAGAAATCAGACAGGAAGAAATGGCTCTTCTGGGGGATTTTTGCAGGAAACGCAGTATTTCAGGTGATTGCTGCCTTCCATGGCTGGATGATCGTAGTCGATAATAGGAACCATTATACGCACAGCAGGCTTTATCCGGGGTATATCGTTTTATATTCCGCAACCATTATCATATTGGCGGTAAAAATGCTGTCCTACGGCAGGAAGTTCCGCAAGCAGAACCGGAAATCACTCTATGCGACAATCCTGCTTGTATTTATCGGTGTAGCCATGCAGGAGCTGATCGGTGGGGACTGCCGTGTCGCATACCTTGCAACCACATTCGGATCGGCATTTATGTTTATCCATTACTCCGAATTTTCACAGATCCGGCTGGATGATAAAATTTCTCAGCAGCAGCGTTGGATATCAAAAGATGTGTTAACCGGAGTTTTTAGCCGTTTTGCCTATACGGAGGCGATCCGGGAATACGATGCCCACATGCCGGACAACCTGGCTGTTTTTTTGATGGATATCAACGGATTGAAGGCAGTAAACGATTCTGCCGGACATGAGGCAGGAGATGAACTAATCTGTGCTGCGGCAGAATGTATTGACAGGACAGTGGGCAAGCACGGAAGGACATTCCGTATTGGTGGGGATGAGTTCGTTGTATTTGGACAGATGTCCGAAGTACAGATTCTGTCTTCCCTGACGGCCCTGAAGCAGAAGGCTGTCCACTGGCACGGGAAGAAAGTTAGCCAGCTGAGCCTGTCGGTGGGATATGCTCTTTCGAAGGATTATCACGGGCTTTCGACAGAGGAGCTTGTGAAAAAAGCAGATCAGGGGATGTACGAGCAGAAAAAAGAATACTACCGGGTCTGTGGACGCGACAGGCGAAGCACGCAAAGACCGTAAAATTTTTCGGGAAGGGGGCTGCAGGGACTACGCAGTCACATGGGTGGAAGACACTGATGAGAGAGAATACGAAATGCAATATCGATCATAATGAAGAAAAGGATAAAAAAGGCCTATTTGGTGAGTATATGCTGGAATCGGAGGAGCTGCTTGCAATCTTTAACAGCCTTTCACGTAACTTCCGAAATGTATATCTTGCGAATATAAATACCGGGAATGCAAGGATACTGAAGGTTGCAGAGGATTACGACTTAAAAGAGGTCGTAGATCTAAAAAAACAGGTCTTTGCATACGAAAGTGTACTGGAGAACTGGATCGCAAAAAGGGTTCATCCGGATGACCGAGAGCAGCTGCTTGCCTCCCTGTGTGTGGAGAACCTCCGGAAGGTATTTGCCGAGCAGGATGAATATATAGGGAATTACCGCAGCATAGACGGTGGGAAATTACGGAATTATCAGTTTAATCTGAGTAAAATTGACGATCATGGAACGGTAGTTGCCGGATTTCAGATCATTGACTCCATTATTGAGAAGCATTTAGCCCAGGAAAGAAAGCAGAGAGAAAAGGAAGAGACACATAGGCGTGAACTGGAGAGAAGCTACCGGAAGCTGAAGGAAATGCGGGACATACTCGCAACCTCCAAGATGGGAACCTGGTGCATCCGGCTTCTGGACGAAAAGCCCCCGACAATGGAAGCAGACGAGCTTATGAGAGAGCTTCTGGGGATTTCTGGCCAGGACATGTCCCCGGAGGAAATTTACCAGGCGTGGTTTTCCGGGATTACCACACAGTCAGTACAATCTGTTCTTGATTCTGTGGAACGCATGAAGCAGGGCAATAAGGATGAAAATACATATCTGTGGAACCATCCGATCCTTGGGGAACGATATGTGCGCTGTGGCGGCACGGCATATAAGACACCGGAGGGGTTTGTACTGCGGGGATACCATTATGATGTGGATGAACAGATCCGCAGGCAGAAAAAACAGGATAAGATGCTTCAGGATACCCGTGCGGCAGAAAAGCAGCACGCAGAGGTTATTTCGACCCTGACGACTATCTATACAACGATTTTTCTTGCAGATCTTGTTACGCATGATTATCAGGTGCTCAGCAGCGTTCCTCTGATGGACGAGGTAGCCGGGACGGCCGGAAATTTTGATGCTGTGAAGGAACAGGTTATCGCTGCGTTTATAGCACCGGATATGTGGGAGGAAATGAGGGGATTTCTGGATGTGGATACCCTGGCAGAAAGAATGCACCAGGTGGATACCATTGTGGCAGAATACAGAAATCCTGAAGGTCGGTGGTTTCAGGCACGTTTCATCGCAAAGAGCAGGGATGAATCCGGTGAAGTGAGGGAAGTCCTCTATGTTGCGCGTGAATTTACGGAAGAGAAGCAGTACGAGCTTAAACAGGAGGATGCGCTTCGGGATGCACTGCTGGCAGCGAAGCAGGCAAACCGTGCAAAAACAACCTTTCTTAACAATATGTCCCATGATATCCGTACGCCGATGAATGCGATCATAGGTTTTACAGCCTTGGCGCAGACGCATATCGAGAACCCCACTCTGGTACAGGATTATCTGAATAAGATCCATACGTCCAGTGCCCATCTTCTGAATCTGATCAATGAAATTCTTGATATGAGCCGGATCGAAAGTGGTGTTGTGAAGCTTGAGGAGGATGTGGTTCATATCCCGGATGTGCTCAGGGATCTTCGTATCATGATCCAGGGGCAGGTAACAGCGAAAAGACTGATGCTCTATATCGATGCACTGGATGTCAAAAATGAAAATGTGGTTACAGACAAGCTGAGGCTGAACCAGATTTTGTTAAATATTGTAAGCAATGCGATCAAGTATACTGGAGCCGGTGGGAATATCATCATACGTGTAACCGAGAAGCCGTGCGCAAGGAAAGGATATACAACCTATGAATTCAGCATTAAGGATAACGGGATGGGCATGACCCCGGAATTTGTGGAGCATGTGTTTGACACCTTTTCAAGGGAACAGTCTTCTACAGTCAGCGGAATACAAGGAACCGGACTTGGCATGTCCATTACGAAAAACATCGTGGATATGATGAACGGCACCATTACCGTAGACAGTCAGCTTGGAAAGGGAACGGAATTTGTTGTCACGGTAGATTTCAAGGTGGCGGAGTATACTCCGCAGTCTGCGCCGATTACGGAGCTTAGGGGCGCGAGGGTACTGGTGGTTGATGATGATATCCATACCTGCCAGAGCGTTTGCAGAATGCTGCGAGATATTGAAATGCGACCGGACTGGTCTACATCCGGAAGGGAAGCGGTAATCCGTGCGAAGGAGGCCGAAGAGTTCGGGGATGGATACAAGGTATATATCATAGATTATCTGATGCCGGATATGAACGGGATCGAAACGGTCAGGCAGATCCGCCGGTATATCGGGGCGGAAATCCCGATCATCGTACTGACTGCCTATAACTGGACGGATTTTGAGGATGAGGCAAGGGCGGCAGGCGTTACTGCTTTTGTGGCAAAGCCGATATTTATGTCTGAACTCAGGGCTGTGCTCACCAGACCGACAGGAAAAACGCCGCAAGAGGAAAACACAGTAAAGAAGTATGATTACAATGGAAAGCATGTGCTTCTGGTGGAGGATAACGAGCTGAACCGGGAAATTGCCACAGCGATCCTGGAGGAGATGAACATCACGGTGGATCAGGCAGTCGATGGCACAGAGGCGGTAAGCATGATGAATAAGGCAGAGGAGGGTGCCTATGACCTGATCTTTATGGATATCCAGATGCCGAAGATGGATGGTTATACGGCGACCCGGGAGATCCGTACCCTGCAGAACAACAAAAAAGCGAACCTCCCGATCATAGCAATGACCGCGAATGCCTTTGATGAGGATAGGCAGAAATCCTTCGAAGCCGGAATGAACGGGCATATTGCGAAGCCTATCGATATGGAGACGATCGCAAAGCTTCTGGATAAAATCTTCAGATGAGGGATTTTGTCCGGTAGAGGAAGAGGATTCCGCCCAGGAAGCCGGGAATCACTCCGGCATATCCTCCGGCACATAAAGTTACAGCCAGCTTTTCTGCCAGTTCCTGCTGAAGTCCCAGAGACACAGCCAATCCCAAAATAAGTCCGGCTGCCGTACACCCGGCTGTGAGAAGGAAGAGAAAAACAGCCGGTCTGTGTTTGCCGTTCATATGCTGCTTAAGATGATTCCATAATGTTTTATACATATCCATACCTCATTTCTGTTCAATAATTTCTTTTAATCTCTTTTATCTGAAATGTCTGAAATGATTATAAAAAACAAATGTAAAATACAAATGCGCGGTAATGAAAAATCTATGTAAAATGCAAGTAGAAATTGCATTTTGGAGGAAGAACCGATATACTAATACACATATCAGCAAAGATCAAAGGGGGCTAGAACGCCCCCTGAAATCATATAAAGAGCAAAGAGGAGGATGTGAATGGAACATACAGAAGATTTTGTGAAGCTGGAGAACGTATCCAGAATCTACGGCTCAAAGGAAGTGAAGATCGTAGCGGTGGATGAGATTAGCTTCCAGATAAAAAAAGGCGAATTTGTGGTTGTAGTAGGCCCCAGCGGAGCAGGAAAAACTACAGTCTTAAATATCCTGGGCGGAATGGACAAGGCCACCTCCGGCAATGTCTGGATCGACGGAAAAAACATTGCGAAATATTCAGACCGTCAGCTGACCGGATACAGAAGAGACGATATCGGTTTTGTATTCCAGTTTTATAATCTGGTGCCGAATCTGACGGCACTTGAGAATGTGGAGCTTGCCCTCCAGATCTGTAAAAATCCGCTGGATGCCAGGACGGTTCTTGAGGAAGTAGGCCTTAAAGAAAGGCTTTCCAATTTTCCGGCGCAGCTTTCCGGCGGTGAGCAGCAGAGAGTTTCCATTGCAAGAGCCCTGGCAAAAAATCCTAAACTTCTGCTCTGTGATGAGCCTACCGGAGCTTTGGATTACCAGACCGGAAAGGCCATACTGAAGCTTCTTCAGGATACCTGCAGGGAGCGTGGCATGACCGTTATTGTCATCACCCACAATTCTGCCCTGACCCCCATGGCAGACCGTGTGATCAAGATCAAAAATGGAAAGGTCTCAAGGATGACAGAAAATGCACATCCCACACCAGTGGAAGAGATTGAATGGTAGGTGGCAGAATGAAAGCATTACATAAAGATTTCTGGATGGAGATCCGAAAAAGTAAGGCACGGTTTATCTCTATTTTTCTGATTGTGGCACTGGGCGTTGCGTTTTTTTCTGGGATCCAGGCAGCATCACCGGATATGCAGTATTCCGGGAATGCCTATTACAGGGCTGCGAAACTGATGGATCTGAAGATACAGGGAACCCTGGGACTTACCACGCGGGATGTGGAAGCTGTATCGGATATCGAGGGTGTAAAGCTTGCTGAAGGCAGCTATTCTACCGATGTTATATGTGGTGAGGATGATGCACAGAAGGTGTTGCACCTGGAATCCGTCAGCGAAAATTTTAATCTTCTTACTGCAGATGAGGGGCGGCTTCCGGAAAAAAGCGGCGAGATTTTTCTGGACAGCATGTATGCGAAGGATCAGGGCTGTAAGGTGGGGGATACCATTTCACTAAGTGAGGACGGAGACAGTGAACTTTTGAAAAAGACAACCTATACGGTCGTGGGAATCGGAAGCAGTCCTCTCTACATTTCCTTTAACAGGGGAAATACCACGCTTGGCTCCGGTGAGATCAGCGGCTTCGGCTACATCCTGCCGGAGGATTTTGACCAGGAGGTTTTTACCCAGATTTATGTGAAGGTTGAGATTTCTGATGAGGTGATAAGTTATACCGATGCCTATGACAATTTGGTTAAAAAGGTGAAAAAACGTTTGGAGGGCATTGAAGAAGCGCAGTGCAGCCTGCGCTACGATGAGGTTGTCACAGAAGTCGGTGAGAAATTGGATGACGCCAGAAAAGAGCTTGAGGATGGAAAGAAGGAATCCGAAGAGAAGCTTTCCGATGCGAAGAAAGAGCTTGATGATGGCCAGAAACAGTATGAGGATGGAAAAAAAGAGTACGAAGATGGCAAGCAGCAGCTCAGTGACGCAAAACAACAGCTGACAGACGGCAAGCAGCAGATTACAGACGGCAAGCAGCAGATCGCAGAGGGCTGGGATCAGCTGAATAGTGCGAAGCAGCAGGCAGAGGATGGCCAGTCCCAGATAAATGCTGCCAGAAAAGAGCTTGAGGATTTCGAGGCACAGATCCAAGAGAAGCAGTCAGAGCTGACAGCCGGATATGAGCAGTTAAATGAAGCAAAACAGCAAGTAAGCGATGGTGAAGCACAGATCCAGGAGGCAGAGGAAACTCTTAAGAGTAAGCAGGCCGAGATTGACAGCGGAAAAAAACAGCTGGAAGAGGGAAGGAATACCATTCAGGAAACGAAGGAAAACCTGACCAGCCAGAAAGAGCAGTGTGAAGCCGGACTTGCACAGGTTTCCGAAGGGGAGGCACAGATCAGTGCAAGTGAGGAAACGCTTTCTGGGCAGCAGGCACAGCTGGAGTTACTGAAAAGCCAGAAGGAATCACTGGACAGCCAGTTATCGGGGCTTCAGGCTCAGTATGAAGCCAGTGTGGAAGCCGGAAAAACAGAAGAGGAGCTTGCAGAACTCCTGGCACAGATTGGAACATTGAGCGGCCAGGGCAGTGCCATAGAGGATCAGGTAAATACAGCGCAGGCACAGATCGATGTGGCGCAGGAAGAGATCACGTCCCAAAAATCTGAGCTAGCGGCAACAAGGGAGACTCTGGAGAGCAGTCTCTCTCAGATTAATGAGGGCTTCAGCCAGATTAAAGAGCAGGAGGCAGCACTTTCCCAGACCGAAGAGAAGCTGAACGAGGGTCAGGAAGAGCTTGATAAGGCTAAAGAGGAGCTGGAGACAAAGAAAAGTGAGCTTTCAGCTGCAAAGGAGGAAATCACCACCAGCCAGGCCACACTGGATGATGGCCAGAGCCAGATAGATGCAGCCAAAGAAAAGATAAGCTTGGGCGAGCAGCAGCTTGCAGAAAAACAGTCCGAGCTGGATGCCGGACAGACCCAGATAAAAGCAGGCACCGAGAAACTTAACGGCAGCCAGGCAGAGCTTGATGCCAGTGAGCAGAAAATCCTGGACGGTGAAAAAGAGATCCGGGAAAATGAGCAGAAATTAAAAGAGGCAGAGAAGGATCTTGAGGAAGCGAAACAGAAGCTTGCAGATGGAAAGAAGGAATATCAGGACGGTAAAAAAGAAGCGGATGACAAAATAGCAAAGGCCGAACAGAAAATCGAGGATGCCGAGAAGAAGGTGGATGATATTGAGACACCGGAATGGATCATTACCGACCGGGATGATCTTCCGGAATATTCGGATTTTGGGGATAATGCCCAGAGACTTAAGAATATCGGCAAGGTTTTTCCACTGATCTTCTTTCTGGTAGCGGCACTTATCAGTCTTACCACGATGACGAGAATGGTGGAGGAGCAGCGTACCCAGATCGGCACCATGAAAGCATTAGGCTACGGAAAAACGGCTATAGCCTTAAAATATTTAAGCTACGCCTTTATAGCAACTCTTGGTGGAAGCATCGTGGGAGTCCTTTTCGGAGAAAAGGTTCTACCTTTTATCATCATCCAGGCATATGGGATTATGTACTGGAATGTAGGGGATTACATGCAGCTTAACTATGAGTTGCATTATGCACTGATCGCTTCCGGAGCAGCCGTGATCTGTACGATGGGTGCGACACTTTTTTCCTGCACAAAGACCCTGGCAGAGACACCGGCATCCCTGATGCGCCCGCCTACCCCGAAGGAAGGAAAACGGATCCTCGTTGAGCGGATCGGCTTCATCTGGAAACATTTAAGCTTTTCCTGGAAATCATCCATGCGAAATCTTTTCCGATATAAGAAACGTCTCTTTATGACGATTTTTGGAATTGCGGGAAGTATGGGCCTGATGCTGGTGGGATTCGGACTTTACGATTCTATTATGGATATCGCACTTCTCCAGTATGACCAGATCCAGCATTACGATGCCATGGTGATCAATGACGAGGATGCCACAGACAGCCAGGAAAAAGATCTTTTGGAATTTCTGGACGGAAACAGCGAAATCGCCCACTATACCCGTGTACAGCTCACCAAGATGACAGCACCAAAAGAAAAGGGAAGTGTCAGTGTCTATGTATATGTGCCGGAAAATCTGGAAAACTTTAAAGAGGATGTAACGTTACGTGACAGGAAATCTCATGAGCAGTATGAGCTTACGGACGACGGAGCCGTGATCTGTGAAAAAACAGCTTCTCTTATCGGAGTGAAAGCTGGAGATGAGATCACCCTGGAAAAGGATAACAGGAAATATAAAGTGAAGATCACCGCTGTGACGGAGAACTATATGGGACATTATATTTACATGACCCCATCCTGCTACGAAAAAATATTTAAGGAAAAACCGGAGTATTCAAGCACAGTATACACTATGAAGGAAGATGACAGGAGTGACATGGAAACACTGGGAAATGAGATTCTGAAATATCCGGCAGCTTTAAGCATCAGCTACACAAGCAGTACCGCCGGCCAGGTAGAGCGAATGCTGGGATCACTTGGAACTGTAATCTGGGTTCTGATCATCTCTGCAGGAATGCTGGCTTTTGTCGTTCTGTATAATCTGAACAACATCAATATCACGGAGCGTCAGAGAGAGCTTGCGACATTGAAAGTCCTGGGATTTTATGATGGGGAAGTATCTCAGTATGTATTCAGGGAAAATATCCTGCTGTCCATCATAGGAATCCTGGTAGGTGCGGTGTTTGGGATCTTCCTCCACAGGTATGTGATCACGACCGTTGAGGTAGATGCGGTCATGTTCGGAAGAAACATCAAGATGCCAAGCTTTATTTACAGCGGTATCATTACCTTCGGATTTTCTATGTTTGTAAATATGGTCATGCACTTTAAACTGAAAAAGATCGATATGGTAGAGTCGCTGAAGAGCGTGGAATAAATGCGGGCCTCTGTCTTGACAAAAAAAGAAAATTTCATTATAGTAGGAACATGGTAAAGGCGTTGAATAAGAGGAGTATGCGGGAATACGCTGACAGAGAGAAATGCACGGACGCGAGGAAGCGCAGGCTGGAAGGCATTTTCAGATGGAAGACTGCAGAAGGTAGCTTAGGAGCCGGTAGACTGAAGGCAGAAATTTCTGGGAGTGCTGTAAGAACAGATACAGAAGCTGCTGCGTAGGTTTTCACGTACCCCGCGTTAAGGGACAAGAGATAGACGGGAATGATAGCTGAGATATTTTCCCGGATAATGAAGGTGGTACCGCGAGAATGATCGCCCTTTGCACAGGAGCTGTTGGCTCTGGTGTGAGGGGCGTGCTTTTTCTTGCAGAAAACAGGGGCATTTTAAGGCTCCCATAATCAGAAAGAGCTGCCCAAGAAGACAGCTTAATCCCAAAAAGATTCAGGAGGAAAACATGAGCAAAGAACTTGCAAAGACGTATGATCCCAAGGGCATTGAGGATCGCCTGTACAAAAAATGGATGGATAACGGATACTTCCATGCAAAAGTAAATCCGGACAAAAAACCTTTTACCATCGTAATGCCGCCGCCCAATGTAACCGGACAGCTGCATATGGGTCATGCACTGGATGAGACCATGCAGGATATCCTGATCCGTTTCAAGAGAATGCAGGGCTACGAAGCTCTCTGGCAGCCGGGAACTGACCATGCAGCCATCGCTACAGAGGTTAAGGTAACAGAGAAGCTTCGTAAGGAAGGCATCGACAAGAATGAGATTGGCCGTGACGAGTTTATGAAACATGCCTGGGCATGGAAAGAAGAGTACGGCGGAAAGATCATCAATCAGCTGAAAAAACTGGGTGCATCCGCAGATTGGGAGCGCGAGCGTTTTACCATGGATGAGGGCTGCTCCAAGGCTGTTCAGGAGGTATTTATCCGTCTCTATGAGAAAGGATATATTTACAAGGGTTCCAGGATCATCAACTGGTGTCCAGTATGCCAGACTTCTATTTCCGACGCAGAGGTCGTACATGAGGACCAGGACGGATATTTCTGGCACATCAATTATCCGATCGTAGGTGAGGACGGACGTTTCGTTGAGATCGCAACCACTCGTCCGGAGACACTTCTCGGTGATACAGCAGTTGCTGTAAACCCGGAGGATGAGAGATATAAAGATCTTGTAGGCAAGATGCTGAAACTTCCTCTTACAGACAGAGAGATTCCGGTTATTGCCGATGAGTATGTTGATAAGGAATTCGGAACAGGATGCGTTAAGATCACACCGGCACATGATCCGAACGACTTTGAGGTTGGACGCCGTCATAACCTTGAGGAGATCAATATCCTCAATGATGATGCGACGATCAACAGCCTTGGCGGAAAATATGCAGGTATGGATCGTTACGAGGCACGTAAGGCCATGGTAGAAGACCTGAAAGAGCAGGGACTCCTTGTAAAAGTTGTTCCACACAGCCACAGCGTTGGTACACATGACCGCTGCGGTACAACCGTAGAGCCGATGATCAAACCGCAGTGGTTTGTAAAAATGGACGAAATGGCAAAAGCTGCCATCAAGACTCTGGACGATGGAAACCTTCAGTTCGTTCCGGCACGTTTTGACAAGACTTACCTTCACTGGCTTGAGAATATCCGTGACTGGTGTATTTCCCGTCAGCTCTGGTGGGGACACAGAATCCCGGCTTATTACTGTGATGAGTGCGGTGAGATGGTCGTTGCAAGAGAAATGCCTGAGAAATGCCCGAAATGCGGATGCACACATATGCATCAGGATGAGGATACTCTGGATACCTGGTTCAGTTCTGCACTGTGGCCGTTCTCCACACTTGGATGGCCGGATAAGACACCGGAACTTGAGTATTTCTATCCGACAGATGTCCTTGTAACAGGATATGATATCATCTTCTTCTGGGTTATCCGTATGGTATTCTCAGCACTTGAGCAGACCGGTGAGACTCCGTTCCACCATGTACTGATCCACGGTCTGGTACGTGACTCCCAGGGGCGTAAGATGAGTAAATCTCTTGGAAACGGTATCGATCCGCTGGAAGTTATTGATAAATACGGTGCAGATGCACTTCGTCTGACTCTGATGACAGGCAATGCACCTGGAAATGACATGCGTTTCTACTGGGAGCGTGTAGAGTCCAGCCGTAACTTTGCAAACAAGATCTGGAATGCTTCCCGTTTCATTATGATGAACCTGGAAGGAAAGACGGTAACAGAGCCAGCAGACGTGAATGCGCTTTGCAATGAGGATAAATGGATCCTTTCCAGACTGAACACCGTGATCCGCGATGCTACTGAGAACATGGATAAATATGAGCTTGGAATTGCTGTACAGAAAGTCTATGACTTCCTGTGGGATGAGCTCTGCGACTGGTATATTGAGATGGCAAAAGTCAGACTGTGGAAAGCAGAGGAAGATCCGAAGGCTGCCAACGAGGCACTGTGGACACTTCGCACTGCCCTGACACAGGGACTGAAGCTTCTTCATCCGTTTATGCCGTTTATCACAGAGGAGATCTACTGCACACTGCTTCCAGAGGAAGAGTCCATTATGATCTCTGACTGGCCGGTATACAAAGACGCGATGAATTTTGCAGAGGCTGAGAAAGCTGTTGCAAGCTTCCAGGAAGTTGTACGCGGAATCCGTAACACAAGAAACGAGATGAACGTACCGCAGAACAGAAAGACCAATATCTACATCGTAGGCAAGGATGCAGACTGCTGTGCACGTTTTGAGTCCTGTAAGAGATCCTTTACAAACCTTGTGTTTGCAAAAGAGATCCACGTGCAGCAGGATAAGAGCGGAATCGGTGAGGATGCAGTATCTATCGTTGTAGCAGACGGTGTGGTATATCTGCCGCTTGAGGATCTGATCGACCGTGAAAAAGAGATCGAGCGTCTTACAAAAGAGCAGGAGCGTCTTACAAAAGAGATCGCCCGCTGCGAAGGAATGCTGAACAACCCGAACTTTGTGAACAAGGCACCGGCAGCAAAGGTAGAGGCAGAGAAGGAGAAACTTGAGAAATACAAAGAGATGAAAGAGAAAGTGAACCTGCAGTTAGCACAGATGGTGAAATAACGAAGGAGTATTTTAATGAAGTGGTGTAACTTTTTCAATAAGATTTCGCTGATACTTCAGGCTCTGGGCTGTGCAGTCCTGTACTTTGTGATCGAGGCCATATGCAGGCACTCGTTCACAGAGGCGTGGACGTATATGACTACCAAGCCGCTTGTATTTGCTTATAACACAGCGTTTATCTTTACAACTATGCTGCTTGTTTATCTCTTCAGAAAGAGAATATTCTGGCGTATTTTTATCGGCAGCCTCTGGCTGTTTCTGGGAATCGTAAACGGTGTTCTTCTTCTTAATCGTGTCACGCCGTTTACAGGTCCGGATGTGAAGAACCTTACCGATGGTCTCAGCATTGCAAAGAAATATCTGACGCAGACCCAGATGACCATTGGTGCGGTGCTTCTTGGAATCGCAGTTCTGATTCTTCTCATTATTTTGATAAAATCGCCAAAATACAGAGGCAAGCTGAAATACAAGGTAAATATTCCGCTTATTCTGGCTGGAATCCTTGCATTTGGAGGCATCACGCAGCTTGCCCTGGAAAAAAGAGTTCTTTCCAACTACTTTGGAAATATTGCCATAGCTTATGAGGATTACGGATATCCTTACTGCCTGGCAACTACGATCTTTAATACCGGAATCAGTGCACCAAGAGACTATTCTGAGAGTGAGATCAAACGGATCGAAAATTCCGAGGAAAATCTTCCTGAGACAAAAGAGGGAAGCCATCCGAACATCCTGTTCTTACAGCTGGAGTCATTTTTTGACCCGACCCTGGTAAATTATCTGGACATTTCTGAGGATCCGATCCCGAATTTCCGGAAACTGATGAAGGAATATTCTTCCGGTTATTACAAGGTTCCGTCTGTAGGAGCCGGAACAGCGAACACAGAATTTGAGTCCATCACAGGAATGAGCCTTCATTATTTTGGACCTGGTGAGTATCCGTATAAGAGTATCCTTAAGGAGACTACCTGCGAAAGCGCACCGTATGTTCTCAAGAATCTGGGATATACCACACACGCCATACATAATAATGAGGCGAACTTCTACGGAAGAAGAAGTATTTTCCCGAATCTGGGATTTGATACCTTTACTTCTGCGGAGTATATGAAGGATGAGAACCAGAAGAACCCGCTGGGCTGGACAAAGGACAGCGTGCTTACTGATGAGATCATCAAATGTCTGGATTCCACAGAGGGACCGGATTATGTGTATACCATCTCTGTTCAGGGACATGGCGATTATCCGTCAGAGCCTGTTCTGGAAAATCCGGAGATCACAGTTTCCGGAGCACCCACAGAGGAATTGAATAATAAGTGGGAATACTATGTAAATCAGATCCATGAGATGGATAATTTTGTAAAAGAGCTTACAGACAAGCTTGCAGATTATCCGGAGGATGTGGTGCTGGTTATGTACGGAGACCATCTTCCTACAATGGGGCTGACTATTGAGGATGTGGATAATAAATATCTCTTCCAGACAGAATATGTTATGTGGGATAATTTCGGGCTTGAGAAAAAGAACGAGAATCTTGCAGCTTACCAGATGGCAGCGGAGGTTATGGACCGCGTGGGAATCCATGAGGGAAATGTATTCCGCTATCATCAGGCCAGAAGAAACACCAAGAACTATCAGGTGGATCTGGAGACTCTGCAGTATGATCTTCTCTACGGCAAACAGTATTCCTATGACGGAGAGAATCCTTTTGAGCGAGTTAAGATGCGCATGGGAATCTATGATACCACCCTGGATTCCATTCAGGTAGTATCTGAGACGGATCATACCTACTATATCCAGGGAAGCAATTTCACGCCATCCAGCCAGGTGAAGCTGAACGGCGAATGGTATGATACGGTTTATGTAAACCCGAACAAGCTTATCATCACTGGCCAGGAGCTGGATGAGTTTGACAGGATCTCTGTAGTGCAGCGGAGCAACAGCTCTACCAGGAAGGCTCTGACAAAGACGCATGACCGGGCGGTTTATGCCCTGCTTTCTGACAGCAAATGGAAACTGGACAGCGAAAAAAAGGCTGCCAGTGAGGCTTCTTCAGAAGCATCAGAAGCGGATTCGACAGAGGATTCCGAAGAAGAAAACAGCACAGAAACGGCATCCGATACAAAAAATGTCGGATAAAATATTACGATTAGGACTGGACATCTTCCACCACTATTATATAATGGTATCGTAACGGACAGATGGGGAGAAATTTTTCTCCCCGGATGTTCCTTACCAATACATTATAGATAAGTGATGGTTTTTTTTATGAATTACGAAGAAGCAGTTGCGTATATTGAAGACATACCCAGGTTTACAACCAAGAACAGCCTGGACCATACCAAAGAATGCCTGAGAAGACTTGGCGATCCGCAGAAGAAATTTAAGGTGATCCATGTGGCAGGAACCAACGGAAAGGGAAGTACCTGTGCGTTTATCACATCAGTACTCCGCGAGGCCGGTTATTCCTGCGGACTTTTTACATCTCCTCATCTGGTGGAGATCAACGAGAGGTTTCAGATCAACGAGGAAGTGATCGATGATGACACTTTCCTTGCAGCATTTCTGAAAGTAAAGAAACTTTCCGATGAGCTGGTTAAAGAGGGCAGCTATCATCCCACATATTTTGAGACCCTGCTCCTTATGGGAATGGTGATCTTTGCAGAGGCAGGGGTGGACTATGTGACACTGGAGACAGGTCTTGGCGGCCGTCTGGATGCGACTACAGCAGTCGAGGATCCGGCAGCCTGTGTGATCACATCCATAAGCCTTGACCATATGCAGTATCTTGGAGATACGGTTTCCAAGATCGCAGGGGAGAAGGCAGGGATCATGGCGCCGGGAGTACCGGTGATCTACGACGGCAATGATCTGAAGGCAGCTAAGGTAATGCGTGAGCATGCGAAGGAGCTGGGATGTCCTGCATACGAGCTTACAAGAGCGGATAACGAGATTCACAAGATCACGAAAGACGGGATCGATTTTTCTCTGAAAGATGAAGCTTATGGAGATACTGTTTTCAGTATTCCTTTTATTGCACGTTATCAGGTAATGAATGCAGCCCTTGCGGTAAAAACGATCCAGGTTCTGAACAGTCAGATACCGGTGTCCATGGAGGATCTGAAGGCAGGTATGGCGAAGACACGCTGGCAGGGAAGAATGGAGACAGTCCTTCCGGGTGTGATCGTAGATGGCGCACACAATGAAGACGGCGTTGAGAAATTTGTGGAGACAGCCGAGCATTTTCAGAAGGAATTTCCGCTGACTCTGCTGTTTTCCGCTGTGGATGACAAGGATTACACAGATATGATCCGTACTATCTGTACAAGGATCAGCTTCCGGCATGTGATCGTCACACAGGTTGGAGGATACCGTAAAGTTCCGGTGGAAGAGCTTGCAGAGATTTTCCGCAAGGATGGAGTACCGGAAGTAGAATCAGCAGAAGATGTTCCGGCAGCATTTGAGCTTGCACTGAAAGAGAAAGGCGAGGACGGCATGCTGTTCTGTGTGGGGTCGCTTTATCTTGTAGGTGAGATCAAGGCCTGGATCAGGAGGAATAAATTATGATCGATTACGAAGAGGAACTGAAGAAATTTGAACCATGTCTGGATGTGGCAGATGTAGAAGGTGCGATCTATGACCGTGAGATCACAGATATCATGGATGTGCTCCAGGAAATGCTGCGGGAGGTTAAGAGCAACAGACGTGTAAGATAAGGAGACATGAATGAACTGCATTAATTGTGGAGCGTTCCTGACAGATACAGATGTGGATTACTGTCCGCATTGCGGAGCTAATGTACTGATCCAGAAGAAGGTTGACTATCTTTCCAAGCTCTATTACAACCAGGGCCTGGAGAAAGCCAGCATCCGCGATCTGTCCGGAGCAATCAGCTGTCTGAAGCAGAGTCTTGTCTATGATAAACGAAATATCCGTGCAAGGAACCTTCTTGGTCTTGTGTATTTTGAGACTGGAGAGGTGGTTGCTGCACTGAGTGAGTGGATCATCAGCAAGAATATCCAGAGGAACCGGAATCTGGCTTCTGAATATATTGAAAAGCTTCAGGCGAACCAGAATAAACTGGAAACGATCAATGAAAGCATCAAGAAATATAACAATGCCCTTGCCATGTGCAGGGAAGGCCATGAGGATATGGCAGCCATCCGGCTTAAGAAGATCCTGGCACAGAATCCCAAGCTGATCAAGGGATATCATCTTTTAGCCCTGATCCAGATGAAGAATCAGGAATGGAACAAGGCGAGAAGAACTCTTAAGAAAGCGGCAAGGATCGATAAGACCAACACTACGACGCTCCGTTTCTTAAGAGAGATCGATGAGCAGACGGGTGTTGCTACAAAGATGGAGAACAGACGGAAGAGTCTTCTTCGGAACAATACCAGGGAAAAGGATAATATTTCCGGAGAAATCGTTGTAAGACCGTCCACATACAGAGAACGGTCAAAAGTTTCCCTGTTCTTTACCATGGTACTGGGATTTGCAGCAGGCGCTGCGGCATTCTGGCTGCTTGTACTTCCGGCAGTGAAACAGGATGTGTACAGACAGGCCAATGAACAGATCGTACAGTACAGCGAGTCACTTTCCAGCCAGGGAGTGGCACTTTCCAAAGCCCAGGGAGAGGCAGAGCAGTCCAGCAGTACTGCGGATGCTACAGCCAAGCAGGTTGAGGAAGAGAAAAAGAGAAGCCAGAGTTATGAGGCTCTGTTTTCTGCCTATACAGCTATACAGCAGGAGGATCTTGATACTGCAGCAGTGGAGATCCAGCAGGTATATGTAGATACGCTTTCCGATACTGCGAAGGGTATTTATAATACCATCTGTGAGAAGACTGGTGTATCGGGAATTACCAGTGATTCCTCTGCAAGTGACAGTACTGCTTCAGCAGCTACAGCAGATGGAAGCGCAGCTGCAGACGGAAGTGATGCCTCAGATGGAATGTCCGATGGCGGAGACAGTTCATCGGATGGAAGCGGAGACGGTACCTCTGATGGAACCGACCAGTCATTTTATGATGAGAGCGGAGATACCGGCTATGATTCGTCCTACAGCGATGGCTACACAGAGGAATAACAAGAATAACAGTTATTGTTCACTGCATCGCGAAGCGTGTTGCTGGTCACGGAGTGAACAGTAACAAATACAGGTGAGAAACCTCGGAGAAGGGGAATGTGTTTTTGCACATTCTTCTTTTTTTGTACGATTTTTTACAGAGAATTTTTGCATAAAAATAAAAAAATGGGGGAATGATAAAGTGGAATCAGTGTTTGAAATATCAGGAGCTGTGATGACAGTTCATTTGCCTGTGGATCTGGATCATCCGGTGTCTGACAGTATTCGAAGAGAATCAGACCGGATTATCGGACAGCAATATATAAAAAATATGATTTTTGACTTCTCAGAGACCGCTTTTATGGACAGTTCAGGTATCGGACTGCTCATGGGAAGGTACCGGGCACTGGGAATGCGGGGAAAATGTGTGCAGGTGATCCACGCAAACAGCCATATCAGAAAGCTTTTGAGACTTTCCGGGATCGGCAGATACATAGACATCTCCGAGGCGGAAAAAACATCAGCAGAACAGGAGGGCGCATACTATGGAAAACACAAATGAAATGACGATCATCTTTGACAGCAGACCAGCCAATGAAGCACTGGCAAGAGTGGCAGTTGCATCTTTCTGCACGCAGCTGAATCCCACGCTGGAAGAAGTTTCAGATCTGAAAACAGCAGTGTCTGAAGCTGTTACCAACTGCATCATACATGGGTATGAAGGCGAGGTACATAAGATTCAGGTGGACTGTTCTCTTTGCGGACAGGAACTTACAGTGGATGTCACAGATCGCGGAGTCGGGATCCCGGACATCAAAAAAGCCATGGAACCTCTGTTTACCACCAGGCCGGATAAGGATCGTTCGGGTATGGGGTTTACATTTATGGAGGCATTCATGGATGAAGTTTCTGTGGAATCAGAGGTTGGCCGTGGAACGACCGTGCACATGAAAAAGATCATCAGGAGGTAACTATGGATCGTACTCTTGCCCTCATCGGGCGTGCACACCAGGGGGATAAAGCGGCAAGAGATCTTTTGTTTGAAGAAAATACAGGGTTGATCTACAGTGTGGCCAGACGCTTTCTGGGAAGAGGAGTGGAGATGGAAGATCTGTTCCAGATCGGCAGCATCGGACTTCTGAAAGCAGTGGATAAATTTGACATGTCATTTGACGTGCGGTTTTCAACGTATGCAGTGCCAATGATCGCCGGGGAGATCAAGCGTTATCTCCGGGATGACGGGATACTGAAAGTCAGCCGGTCTTTAAAAGAGAATCATTACAGGGTTTATCAGGTGCGGGAGGCATTGACCAGGCGGCTGGAAAGAGAGCCTACTGTGGAAGAGCTTGCCTGCGAAATGGGAATCGCAGTGGAGGAACTTGTGCTTACTTTGGAATCCGGAGCAGAGGTGGAATCCCTCCATAAGACGATCTATCAGGGAGAAGGAACTGAGATCTCCCTGATGGACAAGCTCCCTGAGAAAGAAAACCGTCAGGAAAAAGCATTAAACCGGATTTTTCTGGAAGAGATGCTGGGGAGCCTTCCTGCAAAAGAGCGGAAGCTGATCTATATGCGCTACTTTCAGGACATGACTCAGACGGAGATCGCCAGGGAACTTGGGGTATCCCAGGTCCAGGTCTCCAGAATGGAAAAAAGGATCCTGCACAGGCTGCAGGAATCCGCGGAGAGAAAATAAAAGAGAGCCATGAGAAATGTTTCTGTTTTCTCATGGCTCTCTTTTCGGACGGCTGATTTAAATCATACCGCTGCTTTTTTATGAAAAAGTACATTCTTGTATTTGGAAAGTGCTCCAAGAAGAATCATGCCTATCACACCGGCGGAGATCAATTCTCCAGCTCCTACTGTAAGCATCATAAACGGAATCGGGAGATTGATGCCGTATCCGTAGCGAAGTACGAGAGGAACGATCACGATGTTGGCGACGATCGGAGGGATCGGTGCTGTCCATTTGCCCATGTTGCGAAGCTTGTAAGTGAAGAAAGCTCCGATAAGTGTGGCAATACTTCCGAAAATGACATCAACCGGAATTGCACCGCCTAAAAGATTGGCGATAATACATCCTACGAACAGCCCCGGGATGGCTGCCGGTGTAAAAAATGGAAGTATGGTCAGTGCTTCAGAGAAACGGATCTGAACCTCGCCGAAGCTAAGTGGTGCGAACACCAGGGTCAGGACAACATAAACTGCTGCAATGGCAGCTCCCTGTACCAGAAAATGTGTACCTTTGTTTTTCATATTCTTTTTCTCCTTTAGTTTTGTTTTACGAGTGGAAGGTCACGAACACTCGGCACATTTATAGGCGGTGACCGCCTTGCAAGCCCTGTACGACCTTGTTTTTATGGGCTTGAAACGTTAGTGAGTATAGCACAAGGTACATGGAAATACAAGGGGCAAAGTCAACTCTGTTCCAGAATTCCTGCATTGTCAGGCAGATCCATCTGTCGGTAGGTGCGGAGGATTTTTTCCAGCTCAAAGATGGCAGAGGTAAGAAATTTATTTTTGTGGTAGACAAGCTTGAATTTACGGTTCCATTCTCCGGCTTCGTTTTGGAAGATCTGGACGGAATGATGGCGGATCTCGTGCTGCATAAGGCGTACGGACATAACAGACAGGATCTGGTTGGAAAGTACTGCATTGAGAAGAGTGCGGGGACTGTTGGCTTCCCAGGCTGTTCGGATGGTAAGTTCATGGCGAAGTGCATAATCCTCAAAAAGCTGTCGTGTGCCGCTTCCGTACTCACGGACTGCGAATTTCTGGTTATTTAGTTCGCTGACGTGGATACGGCTCCTGGAGTAGAAAGGATGATTCCTGCCGGCAGCCAGAACAAGGCAGTCGTCGATTACAGGAATCACCACAAGTTCCGGAGAGTGGATCTCGCCTTCCACAACAGCTGCATCCAGTTCGGAGCGGAGAAGTTTCTGTTCGATCGTTTTTGTGTTGGTAACAAAGGAATATACGTTAAGATCAGGGATTTTCTTTTGCAGGTCCAGGATTATGGAAGGAGTCAAGCAGGTTCCGACCGTGATCGTGGAGCCAAGTTTTAACGTGGAAGACTGTCCCTGATTTTGCATTAATTCGTCCAGCTGCTGAAACTGGACGATCATTTCTCTGGCATGTGGGAGAAGCAGTTTTCCCATATCTGTGAGGTAGAGTTTTTTGCCCAGGCGTTCAAAAAGAAGACCGTTATAATGCTGTTCCAGTTCCCGGATGGCCTGGCTGACTGTTGGCTGGGAAATGTAAAGGGATTTTGCAGCTGCGCTCATGGAACCTTGTTCAGCAACTGCAGCAAAAACTGTGAGATGGCGAATAGTCATGATGATTCTCCTTATCAGTATATACATAGGAAAAACCTATTGTTTTTATAAAATAATATCATTTTTCAAATATATACACAAGTGGTATAGTAGAAAGTACGTGAAAACGATTTCAGGAACAGAAAATATACAGGCAAAGGTGCTGGAGGAAAGTACAGAAAATGCCTGTGAGATCAGGAGGAAGACAGATGTCAGCATTAACAGTAAGCAAAGAAGAGGAAAAGAGACTGAAAGGACTGGGCTTTTTGAACAATAAGGGAACGGATGATTTTTCCGCACGGGTGATCACTATCAACGGAAAAGTGACAGCAGCCCAGCACAGATGTATGGCCGAGGCAGCAGAGAAGTTCGGCAATGGAAATCTTACCTACACCACACGGCTTTCTGTGGAGATCCAGGGAATTCCTTATGAGAAGGTGGATGAATTCCAGGAATTTATTGCAAAAGAAGGACTTGAGATAGGAGGAACCGGAGCGAAGGTACGTCCGGTGGTATCCTGTAAGGGAACGACCTGCCAGTACGGACTTCTGGATTCCTATGGAATTTCAGAGGAGATCTTTCGCAGATTCTACAAAGGCTACCGTCAGGTTGCACTGCCGCACAAATTCAAGATCGCAGTAGGCGGATGTCCAAATAACTGCGTAAAGCCAAACTTAAACGATGTGGGCATCATCGGACAGAGAATCCCACATTTTGACAGCGAGGCCTGCAAAGGATGTAAGAAATGTGCCATTGAGGCAGCCTGCCCGAATAAAGTTGCGAAGGTTGTTGACGGGAAACTCCATATTGACGAAGAGCTTTGCAGACACTGCGGAAGATGCGTGGGCAAGTGCCCGTTCCATTCCATCGAGGATGGTACATATGGATTTAAGATCTACATCGGCGGCCGCTGGGGAAAGAAGGTCTCCCGGGGAAAAGCTCTGAGCAAGATCTTTACCTCCAGGGAAGAGGCACTGGATGTTATCGAGAAGGCAATCCTGCTTTTCAAGGACCAGGGATTAAAGGGGGAGCGTTTTGCAGAGACCATAGAACGAATTGGATTCGAAAATGCAGAAAAACAATTATTGGAAAAAAATCTTTTAGAAAGAAAATCCGAGATTCTGTCGAAATAGAAGCGGTAAGAAAACTTCCTATTATTAAGAC
>CAVBVT010000010.1:0-10703 GCA_963598855.1 Eggerthellaceae bacterium | reverse complement strand
GTGTAAATTAATGCACCAAATATAATTTTTTTTTATTTCCTTTATATAAAATTTTTATTATATCACAATACTTACAAAAAACTAAGTCAAATTTTTATTTGAAATCTGCAAAATTCTGTGATAAAGTATTAACAATACATGAAACTGGAGGTAAAAAGAGTGGAAAACTACATGTATTTGGTGCCAGTGGCAGCAGTACTGGCGCTTCTGTTCGCAGCATACCTTGCAGCTAAAGTCAGCAGACAGGATGCAGGAACAGGCAGAATGAAGGAGATCGCAGGTGCGATCGCAGAAGGCGCACGTGCTTTCTTAACAGCAGAGTACAAGATTCTGGTTATTTTCGTGGCCGTGCTTTTTGTACTGATCGGAATCGGAGTAGGCAGCTGGGTAACAGCAATCTGCTTCGTAGTAGGTGCTCTGTTTTCGACAATCGCGGGATACTGCGGTATGATCGTTGCAACTAAGGCTAACGTAAGAACTGCCAATGCAGCAAGAGAGGGAGGAATGAACAAAGCTCTTTCCGTTGCATTCTCCGGCGGTGCTGTTATGGGTATGTGTGTTGCAGGTCTTGGTGCACTTGGTGTCAGCGTTGTTTACATTATCACAAAGAACGTTGACGTACTTTCCGGATTCAGCCTTGGTGCTTCTTCCATCGCACTGTTCGCCCGTGTTGGTGGTGGAATCTATACAAAGGCAGCTGACGTAGGAGCTGACCTTGTAGGTAAGGTTGAGGCGGGAATCCCGGAGGATGACCCTCGTAACCCGGCTGTTATCGCTGATAATGTAGGTGATAACGTAGGTGATGTTGCAGGTATGGGAGCTGACCTTTTCGAGTCCTATGTAGGATCTCTGGTATCTGCCCTTACACTTGGAGCAGCAGCTGGAGCAGTTTCCGGCGTTCTTTATCCGCTGGCTATCGCAGGCTGCGGACTGATCGCATCTATTATCGCAACATTCTTTGTAAAAGGTGATGACAACTCCAACCCGCAGAAAGCCCTCACAAGAGGAAGCTATGTATCTGCAGCACTTGTTATCATCGTTTCCCTGATCCTCAGCCAGAGACTCTTCGGAGGAATGCAGTCAGCAATCGCTGTTATCGCAGGTCTTGTTGTTGGTGTTATCATCGGAAGCATTACTGAGTACTACACATCTGCAGATTACAAACCGGTTCAGGGAATCGGCGAGCAGTCTGAGACTGGTGCAGCTACAACTATCATCAGCGGTATCGCTGTTGGTATGAAATCTACAGCATTTCCGATCCTTCTCATCTGCGTTGGTATCTTTATCGCATACAGAGTAGACGGATTATACGGAATCGCTCTTGCAGCTGTTGGTATGCTTTCCACAACAGGAATCACAGTTGCAGTTGATGCTTATGGCCCGATCGCTGACAATGCCGGCGGTATCGCAGAGATGGCCGGACTTGATGAGTCTGTTCGTGAGATCACAGATAAGCTTGATTCTGTAGGTAACACAACAGCAGCTATGGGTAAAGGATTTGCCATTGGTTCTGCAGCTCTTACAGCACTTGCACTGTTTGTATCTTACGCAAATGCAGTAGGAATGGATGCTATCAATATTCTTGATTATCGTGTAATCATCGGTATCTTTATCGGTGGTATGCTTACATTCCTTTTCTCAGCCTTCACTATGGAATCTGTTTCCAAGGCCGCTTACAAGATGATCGAGGAAGTAAGACGCCAGTTCCGTGAGAAACCAGGCATCATGAAAGGCACAGAGAAACCGGATTACAAATCATGCGTTGCTATTTCCACAACAGCAGCTCTTCACGAGATGATGCTTCCTGGAATCATGGCAGTCGTTGTTCCGGTTATCGTTGGTGTTGTTCTTGGTGTTGAGGCTCTTGGAGGACTTCTTTCCGGTGCTCTTGTAACAGGTGTACTGATGGCGATCTTCATGTCCAACGCAGGTGGTGCATGGGATAATGCCAAGAAATACATTGAGACAGGACATCACGGCGGAAAAGGCAGCGAGGCGCACAAAGCTGCTGTTGTCGGCGATACAGTCGGCGACCCGTTCAAAGATACTTCAGGTCCTTCCATAAACATCCTGATCAAACTTATGACCATCGTGTCACTGGTATTTGCTCCGCTGTTCCTATCCATCGGAGGACTTCTGTAATCAGAAAAACAGTAAACCCATATTTATATAAAAAAGCTCTTTGCAGAGAGATCTGCAGGGAGCTTTTTGCATACATCTATGCTTCTTTATCTGGGTTCTGCGTCCGTTCTGACTGTTCGATCAGTGTCTGGTTTACGTCATCTTCGTAGGTACGCATCTGCACCTGCATGGGAGTGGGATCATCGGAAAGATTGAGATGACCGAAATGATTGAAAAAGATCAGGACTCCAAGGCCGATCCCGATAGAATAGGAAATCTCCAGAACCGTAAATCCGTCGGAGCTTTTTCCCATGACAAGGGTGTAGAGCAGGTCAAAAAGACTTCCAAGATCAACGTCATTATTAAAAGTCATGATGGAAAATGCAGCTCCGAAAAAAGAAACCAGGCATACGAAGAAAATTTTGACATAGCGAAATATCATGCCTGTGGTAGAACTGATCCGGTAGGTGATGATAAAATCCGTTTCTCCAATAGGAGAAATATCAATAGAGGGTTCCACTTTCTGGATCATTTTCAGAAGATCCGAGACAGACATTACGTAGCGGCCTGGCTTGGCCGGGTCCAGGACCATCACCTGCATGACGCGGAGACGGTTGAGCTTTTTTGCGTCAGCCATGGACAGGGCGGCAATGTCCTGGAGATATACGTGAGGGTTTGTGACTTCAATGTTCTGATCCAGCTGTAAATATAAAGTATCACTCATGAAAAACGTCTCCTTTTTACTTCTTCATCTTAGGCCGGAAGAGGAAACTGGCCAGATAGGAAAAGATAAGAGCTGAGGACACACCGGCTGCGCAGGCTGTAAATCCTCCTGTAAAAAGTCCCAGGATCCCGTCCTCCTCGATGGCTTTTTTCATGCCTTCCCATAATACGTGGCCGAAACCAATCAGGGGTACGGAAGCACCAGCACCTGCGTAATCCACCAGCGGCTTGTAGATGCCGACTGCACTGAGAACAGCACCGGCGCACACAAGAAGCACCATGACACGGCCAGGCATCAGTTTGGTTTTGTCCAGAAGGATCTGGACCAGGGAACAGATCAGTCCGCCGACCCAGAATGCGTTGAAATAATCCATGATCATACCTCCACATGTTCAATGACAACAGCGTGGGCAATGCCAGGGATGTTGTCACCTTCGTTGAAACTAACTTTGGAAAGAAGTGCTCCTGTTGGCACAAAAAGGATCCGCTTCCATTCTCCGGATACCACTTTTGGAAGAATATAGGCGGCGAGAACTGTGGCAGAACAGCCGCAGCCGCTTCCTCCTGCGTGGGTGTCCTGTGTCTCATTATCATAGATCAGGATACCGCAGTCCTGATGGATGGGAGCGAGATCGATATTCTGCTCGTTCAGAAGATCCAGGAGGATTTTTTGCCCGATCACACCAAGGTCGCCTGTAAAGACTGCATCATAATCAGAGGGTGTGCGTCCGAAATCTGCGAAGTTCCGGGCAATGGTATCACAGGCGGCAGGAGCCATGCACCCGCCCATATTCATGGAATCTTTCAGGCCGTAGTCAATGACTCTGCCAGCAGTGAGACCTGTGATGGAAGCACAGCCTCTGGAAGAACGAAGCGGAGAGTTTTCCCCGGGAGGGGCAGTGTTTAAGATGCAGGCTCCGCTTCCGGTGACAGTCCAGGTGGCAGAAAAAGGCCGCTGGTTTCCGTATCCCAGTGGAAATCGGAATTCTTTTTCTGCGCTGGCAAAATGACTGGAAGTTGCGCAGAGAACGCGGCTTCCAAATCCGGCAGTAAGGGCCAGGGAACCCAGAGAAAGGGATTCTCCCATAGTAGAGCAGGCTCCGTACAGTCCATAAAAGGGAATTCCGATTCCGGCGGAGCCAAAACAGGTAGCGGCAGTCTGGGCAAGCAGATCTCCTGCGAACATCAGCTGCACATCTTCAGGAGTAAGGCTGCAGCGGTTCATGGCAAGAGTGGCAGCTTCTTTTTGGAGGGTGCTTTCTGCCGATTCCCAGGTATCGCAGCCAAACATAGGATCTTCGCAGATCAGATCAAAAAGATTGCCAAAAGGTCCGTCCCCCTCTTTTGCGCTCACAATAGAAGCACAACTCTCAAAATAAAGTGGAGAGTCAAAACAAATGCTGGCAGCACCTTTATGAAGATTCTTTATCATGAGATCACCTCCAGGATTTTTAAGATGTAGTAGATCACGCCAAGAACCCAGGCACTCATGATCCCGTAGAGGATCACAGGTCCTGCAATGGTAAAGATCTTGCAGCCAATGCCGAATACCTGTCCTTCTGCCCGGAATTCAATAGCGGAAGCAGCTACGGAATTGGCAAAACCTGTGATTGGGACAAGACTTCCCGCACCGCCGAATTTGCCGATCTTTGGATAGATCCCGAATCCAGTTAGGATCACGCTGAGCAGGATCAGAAGGACAGAACACCAGGTTCTGGCATCAGAGATGTCCGCGCCAAGAGAGTGGGCGGTATCTGTGATAAACTGTCCCAGCAGACAGATCAGTCCCCCTGTAAAAAAAGCCTTCAGCATATTTAAAGGGAGGCTGTGGGTCGGTGTGATCTGTTTGACATATTTTTCGTATTTTTTTTCATCGATGTTGCGCATGAAAATGCTCCTTTCACGAAAATTTGAAATTTAAATAATGGATACAAATATCCGTCTGATAATTTTTTCATCCGGTCCTGTGCATTACATCCAGCCCTGTGAATAATAAAGAAGAGAGCCGAGGGTTTTTCCTGCGGCAATGGAAAGGATCACAAGGGACATTCCCTGGGTAAGTTTGATCCTTCGGACAAATACAGGAAAAACTTTTGCAATCTCTGCAAGTGCAAGGATCCAGCCGCCCAGGAATATGCCGAAGAAAACACCGCACAGTGCAAGGAACCATGTCCCAAGAGGAAGCGGGATATGAAAGAGAAAAACTACAGTGCCGGCCACAGTTCCCAGAAGAGACATGTCTTCGTACAGAAAAATATAGTCAGCGGTATGTGTGATCCCAGCATAGCGTGGGACAATAGAAAGGCCGATCAGAAGTCCGGAAACACCTCCTGCCACAATGATGCCGGCGCAGAATCCTACAAAGCACAGAAAAATCAGTTCAGGCATATAAGGAACCCTCCTTTGATGGTAAAGATAGTATTGGAAAATATAAAAATTTTATGCGCAGATCTTAAAAAATAAGAATATCTGTACATTTTCAGCTGCAGATAGTATAATAAAGTTGCTGTTTACACACCGAACTTATCAGTGAATAGTGATAATAGCAGAACAAAGAAGAGAAAGGTGGAAACATTGGAAATTAAATGTTTTCACAGTGGAAATACATGGAACAGCAGAGGAGGACGGATATGCAGGATGCTTTTTCTCGTATGGAATTGCTTGTGGGAGACGCAGGCGTAAAAAAACTCAGCAGGGCGAAGATCGCAATATTCGGCCTTGGCGGAGCTGGTTCCTATGCAGCGGACGCACTTGCAAGATGCGGCGTAGGCAGTCTGACTCTGGTGGATCATGAGAAGATCATACTGCCTGATGTGGGCAGCCAGATCCTGGCAGTACATTCCACAGTTGGAATGAGTAAGGTTGAGGCTGCGAAGAAGAAGATCCATGATATTGATGAGGATATTCTGGTGCATACCTATGAGACCTTTTATAATGAGGAAACAGCGGGGATATTTGATCTGAGGTCGTTTGATTATGTAGTGGACGCGATGGGGACACTTTCTTCCAAACTGCTTCTGATCAGCAGGGCAAAAGAAGCCCGTGTGCCGGTGATCTCATGCCTGGATATGGGGAATAAGCTTGATCCGTCCAGACTGGAGATTACAGATATCGCAAGGACAGCTGTATGCCCGGCAGCCAGAATCATGAAGGCGGAGCTTCGTAAACGGGGGATCCGTAAACTGAAAGTCCTTTATTCCAAGGAACGTCCGGCAAGAGAGAAGCTTTTCAGGCGTGGCCGCAGTGCCGTCGTTCAGCCGAGGGAAGGGAATATTTCTTTTGTGTTTGGCGCAGCAGGATGTTTTCTGGCAGGAGAAGTGGTGCGTGATATTTTGGCAACAGGAACCACAGGCAGAAGCTGATATGATAAGAGACAGGGAAGGATACTTTTATCCTTATGGCATATAAATAGAAACAAAAACAGAAAGACAGAGGAACAGAAATTTTGAATCAGGAAATAAAAAAAATGTTTTGCGATCTTCTCGGCGAAGATCGTGTTTTTACTGATGAACCGATGAAGCAGCATACAACTTTCAAGATCGGAGGTCCGGCCGATTATTTTCTGGTACCGGAGTCCGGAGAGAAAGTTGTTGAGATCATAAAGATCTGCAAACAGACAGATACACCATATTTTATTCTTGGAAACGGAAGTAATCTTCTGGTAGGTGACGGTGGTTATCGCGGTGCTGTGATCCAGGTTTACAGAAATATGTCAGAAGTGACCACAGAAGGAACTACCATCACAGCACAGGCAGGTGCACTGCTTTCCGCAGTGGCAGCAGCAGCGAAGAACGCTTCTCTTACAGGTTTTGAGTTTGCAGGCGGCATTCCCGGAACTGTGGGCGGTGCAGCTGTTATGAATGCAGGTGCTTACGGCGGTGAGATGAAAGATGTTCTTGTGGAAGTCACAGTGATGGATGCAGAGGGAAATATCTTTACGATCCCGGCAGAGAAGCTGGAACTTGGATACCGGACCAGCATCATCAAGAAAGCAGGCTACATTGTGCTGGAAGCGAAGATCCGTCTGAAAGAAGGAGATCAGGAAGCAATCAAGGAGAGGATGAAAGAGCTGACGATCCAGAGGACCACCAAGCAGCCGCTGGAATATCCAAGTGCGGGAAGTACCTTTAAGAGACCGGAAGGATATTTTGCAGGAAAGCTTGTGATGGACAGCGGCCTCCGCGGATATCAGGTGGGCGGAGCACAGGTTTCTGAGAAACACTGCGGCTTTGTGATCAATGCAGGCGGAGCCACAGCGAAGGATGTCCGCACACTGATGGATAATGTACGTGATATCGTATATGAGAAATATGGAGTTACCCTGGAACCGGAAGTGAAGTTCCTGGGGGAATTCGATTAAATGAGATAAACCAGGAATCAGGGAAAGGAAGAGAGAATATGCGTTTTGCAATTGTGACAGGAGTTTCAGGAGCAGGAAAAACAGCTGCACTTAAGATGCTGGAGGATATGGATTATTTTTGTGTGGATAATCTTCCAATCCAGCTTCTGGAAAAATTTGCCTCTCTTCTTCCTGAAATGCAGAGTGAGAATGTGAGAAACGTTGCGCTTGGAATTGATGCAAGAAGCGGAAGTGCGCTGGATGAGCTGGAAGTCGTTCTGGACCGGATGAAGAATACAGGATATGATTACGAGATCCTTTTTATGGATGCGGAAGATTCTGTTCTTGTGAAGCGTTATAAGGAATCCAGAAGAAGTCATCCGCTTGCAAGAACAGGAAGAGTTGACGATGGAATACGGCTGGAACGTGAAAAAATGAATTTTCTTCGCAAACGTGCGGATTATATTATCGATACCAGCCATCTCCTTACAAGGGAACTTCGCCAGGAGATCGAGAAGATATTTGTGGATGACAGAGAATTCAGCAATATTATGATCTCAGTTCTTTCTTTTGGATTTAAGTACGGGATCCCGGCAGATGCAGATCTTGTGTTTGATGTGCGCTTTCTGCCCAATCCTTATTATGTGGATGAGCTTCGTCCGCTTACAGGAATGGATGATGCAGTGTTTAATTATGTGATGGATTGTGATACAGCGAAGGCTTTTGCTGACAAGCTGGAAGATATGATCCGTTTCCTGATTCCAAACTATATTAAAGAAGGAAAAACAAGCCTTGTGATCGGCATTGGCTGTACAGGCGGTAAGCACCGTTCCGTTACCATTGCCAGAGAACTTTTTTCCAGGCTGTCTAAATCCGGAGACTATGGAATACGCCTGGAACACAGGGATGCAGAGAAGGACAGACTTCTGAAAAAATAATAAAAAAGAGGGTTCGGGATGTCGTTTTCAGGAAAAGTCAAAGAGGAGCTTGCGGGTCAGATAAGTCCTGCAAGACACTGTCAGGTTGCGGAGATGGCAGCTTTGCTCTGCGGGTGCGGCCATGTGGAAATGTTGCCGGATGGAAGCAGAAAGCTGTGGATCCAGACAGAAAATGAAGCAGTTGCAAGAAAAAGCTTTACATTATTGCGAAAAACATTTAATATAGAGACAGCGATTGTTATCCGGGAAGGATCCCATCTGAAACGGGGTAAGGTGTACCTCGTTGAGGTGACAGATCCTGTAAGAGCAGAACAGGTTCTGCAGGGGACGAAGCTTTCTGTGGATAATGAAACCGGGTTACTTGAAATGGATAATTCGCTTGTGGTTCAGATGAATTGCTGCAAGCGTGCATTTATTCGCGGCACTTTTCTGTCGTCGGGTTCGATCAGTGATCCTGAGAAGGGATATCACTTTGAGATCGTATGTCCTGACAGCAGGAAGGCGGAACAATTACAGGGGATTATCCGCAGTTTTTACGTAGAAGCTAAGATTGTTGTGCGCAAGAAATCACATGTGGTCTATGTGAAGGAAGGCGCGCAGATCGTTGACATGCTGGCAGTCATGGAAGCGAACGTAGCTCTGATGGATCTGGAGAATATCCGGATACTGAAAGAGATGCGCAATTCAGTAAACCGCAAGGTGAACTGTGAGGCTGCGAATATCAATAAAACGGTAAATGCGGCAGTGCGGCAGGTGGAGGACATACAGCTGATCAGCAGGACCGTCGGATTTGAGAGTTTAAGCGACGGACTAGCACAGATCGCCAGGCTGAGGCTTAAGTATCCAGATGCTACACTGAAAGAATTAGGTATGATGTTGAATCCGCAGGTGGGCAAATCAGGTGTGAATCACCGGCTTCGGAAGCTGAGTGAGATCGCAGATGAGCTGCGGGAGAACAAGGAGGAGCTATTATGATTAAAAAACCAATCACTATCAACTTATCCACTGGACTGGAGGCGAGACCAGTAGCACAGCTTGTACAGGTTGCGAGCCAGTTTAACAGTGAAATATATGTTGAGATTGGCAAGAAAAGAGTTAATGCCAAGAGCATTATGGGAATGATGACACTTGGTCTTGACGCTGGAGAAGAGATCACACTTTCTGCCAATGGTGATGATGAGAATGCCGCTATGGAGAGCATTGAGCAGTATTTAAGCAATCAGTAATCAATCTGGACAGAGCAGTCTGTGAAGAGAATTTCTTCCAGACGTGGAACATAAAGGGATACAGACGGAAAGGAAGACCGATTCCCGCTGTATCCCTTTCCGCTTCAAGTGGATTTCTACTAAGTAAGAAAGAGGAAGATTACCTATGTCAAAAGTATTAAAATTTATTGTACATCTTGTTGTAATATGTACTTTGATCTGTGTGCTGGGGCTTGTTCTGCCGCCATTTTTCGGAGTAAAAACTGTGATCGTGGATAAAGCCGGAGAGGATACGAACCTCCCTGTAGGCTCTGTTACATATGCGGTTCCGCAGAAGACTTCAGAGGTAAGCGTGGGAACACCGATCCTGGTACAGAAGGATTCCAAGACTTATAAATATACGATCACGAATCTTGACGCATCCAAGGGAACAGGAACTGTAACAGATCAGTCTGTTTCCGGCGGAAAGACCCTGACAGTTAAAGTTGGGGAGTATGTTCCGAAGGTCGTTATTACCATCGGATTTGTAGGGTACCTTCTTGTGGCTACAGAGAGTATCGAGGGACTTATTATTCTGGGACTTGTAGTTCTGTTCCTGATCATTCTTTATGTGATCGCAGAACTCTGGAAGAAAGATCCGGATGATGTCCGTGATGATATGTACGATCCGGAACCTGGTTATGTGAAGTCAAAGAAAGAACTTAAGCGCGAGGAGAAAGAGCGTGCAAGAAGAATGAAGGAAGAAGACAGAGAAATCCTTCAGGAAGAGAAAACACGCAAACGTAAAAAGAAAAAAACAGACAAACGTAAAGTTCGCACTGGGGGTTTCGTGGATGAGATCGATGAGGATGATATTCCGGAGAGCACATCCGGCAGAAGAGTATCCGCGATCCAGCAGACAGCACAGACAGCAGCCAGCGAAGCACATGCAGAACTGAAAAAAGAGATTGCGGCAGCTACATCAGAGGAGAATGATGTGATCGCTCGCCTGGAGCGTGCACAGCGTACAGCTACAGCTAATGTAAAGACAAGACCTCAGCACCTCAAGGTTGAGGAGGTTCCAGAAGTCCAGGAAGAAGAGCCGGTTGCACTTGGAGATCTTGCAATGCCGTCTCTTACAGCAGCTCAGCTTGCCGGACGTGTCAAGAAGGCAGGAGACGCACCGGATATTGTGAAAGACGATATCACAAAGGTCACACTGTTTGATTACTCAGATATTATCAGCGGTGAGCATGATGATCTGGATCTGGATGAATAAATAACTACCTATTATATAAGAAGGAAACGGTTCAAAAATGAGCCGTTTTTTTTCTTTTAAAAAAAATTTTAAAAAATTAAAAAAAAACACTTGCATTCTTAAAGATCATCGTATATACT
>CAVBVT010000009.1:0-39323 GCA_963598855.1 Eggerthellaceae bacterium | reverse complement strand
ACCCACGTATCCAGCTTGGAAGGCTGGTGTTCTACCATTGAACTACACCCGCATGTCGCTGAAACGGTATTTGTTTACAGCATCGGGGTGACAGGATTCGAACCTGCGGCCTCCTGGTCCCAAACCAGGCGCTCTAGCCAAACTGAGCCACACCCCGATGTACCATTTACTTATGGTCGTTATTAAGTTTTTTGTTGTCGTCTCTGTGTCCTTGTTTTTATGCCTCTTGCCCGACGACAAGTGATATTATATTATAGCTTTTTACAAATGTCAACACCTTTTTTGAATTTTTTTAAAAAAACTTTTTTTCACGTTTTTTCCGTCTATTCAAAGGTTTTCTTGTCATTTGCGACTTGCTTATGTTATCATAATCCTGATAATAAAGTCAAGAAATAATTCTGGAAAATTAAGGAGATGTTTTTATGGATATAAAGTTATTTCAGCAGAAGCTCAATGAAATCTGCACCATCGCAGAGGAGAACGGCAAACAACTCTCTCAGCAGCAGATCCGTGAGCATTTCAATGAATCTGACCTGAACACTTCACAGCTTGTAAAGATCCTGCAGTATCTTAAATTAAAAGGAATCACTATCGAAGGTGCTGATGAAACAGCCAGTGCTGCCGCAGCTGTAAATGACACTTCCTCTGAATCTGCAGGTGAAGAAGAACTTCCTGGTACCCGTGCAGCTCTTACAGCTGAGGAACAGGCGTATCTTAAGGATTATATGGAGAGTTTTTCCCCGGAAGGACTTGATCCCGAAAATCTCGCTTCTCTCTTCCAGGCCTTTGCCAAAGGCGATGCTGCTGCCGAAGGTGCCCTGACACAGTTCTACATGACCCAGGCAGCTCAGATGGCTGCTGAACTGAACTGTGATGAGATTTACCTGGCTGATCTCATCCAGGAGGCGAATCTGGCTCTCCTGGCAGCTCTTAAGGAGTCTGAGTCTCAGGAAAAAGACGATTCCTGGATGCGCGGCCGTATCCGCAGCGGAATCCTTCACGCCATCGAAGAGCAGACACAGCAGAAATTCCGGGACGATTACCTTGTATCCAAGGTAGAAAACCTGGAATCCGCAGTAAAAGAACTCACAGACGATGACGACACCACCAAGTTCACCATCGATGAGCTTGCCGTGATCCTGGATATGGATGTAGATGAGATCCGGGATGTGCTTCGCCTTACCGGAGATGATAAATAAGCAACATAACACCTTTAGGCAAAAAACAGCGGCAGAGAAAAAGATAATCTCTGCCGCTGTAGTTTTACAAGTTATATTGCTTTACAGATACCGGATCTCTACATCCATCTTGCCATTCCCGTCTGTCTCCAGCACCGCATAGCTTGGCCTGCGGCCTCTTTGTCTTGGAAATGCCAGGCTTCCCGGATTTACAAGAAGAACTCCGTCTTCTGTTTCCAGCACCGGCACATGGATATGCCCGAAAAACGCCGCATTGCAACCACGCTGTTTTGCTGCATCTGCAAGCTGGTCAAAAGCCATGGACACGCCATAATAATGTCCATGTGTCACCAGTACTTTATTTCCTTCAATATCGATCACATCTTCTCTGGGAAGGTCGGAGAAAAAATCATTGTTCCCGGAAACAATGCTGCAGGGACATTCTGCAAGAGCCTCGATATAAAACTCCCGCCCTTCCACATCTCCGCAATGCACCAGCATATCAAAAGGTGCTTCCCGGTTCACTGCCAGTTCCAGATTTTCGTCCCTTCCGTGGGTGTCGCTTACGATCAGTACCTTCATACCAGTTCTTCCTTTATGAGACGAAGAGCTTTTCCCCTATGGCTGATCTTGTTCTTCTCTTCCATGGAAAGCTCTGCAGATGTGCATCCATATTCCGGAAGATAAAAGATCGGGTCATATCCGAAACCATTCTCGCCTTTTTCCCCATAACCAATACGGCCTTCCATGGCAGCACGTACTGTCTTTCTTCTGCCATCCGGAAAAGCTGCTGCAATGGCACAGACGAATCTTGCTGTACGCTTCTCATCCGGCACGCCTTCCAGTCTCTCAACCAGATTTGCATTCTTAATATGATAGGAAGTATCCTCGCCCATATAACGTGCAGAATAAATACCCGGTTCTTTGTTCAGATAGTCAATCTCAAGACCGGAATCATCAGCCAAGACGATCTCGTCGGTCATCTTGCAGATGGCCTCGGCCTTGATCATGGCATTCTCCTCGAAGCTTTTTCCATTCTCATCAATGTCTGCATGGATTCCGGCATCCTTCAGGGAAAGGATCTCAAGCTCGGGATCTGCCAGGATCCTGCGGATCTCTTTCATTTTCCCCTCGTTTCCAGTGGCAAAAATGATCTTTTTCATTATATACTTCCTTTCTTTGGCGGACGCGGTCCAAGGAACTGATAATAGTAGGTTTTCATCATTCCGTTGTAGATCTTTCTGTTTTTATCGGCCTTCCGTCCGATATCATTCTCCGCTTTATCATAAGCAGTGATCAGATACATGGACCAGCGGTCCAGACGTTCATAGCTCTCTCCGATCTCGCGGTAAAGTGCCGGAAGATTTGCTTTGTCCTCAATTCTCTCACCATAAGGCGGATTGGTGACAATAAAGCCAAATGGCTTGGAATGGCGAAGTTCACTTACCGGACGCTGCTGGAAATGGATCAGCTTGTCCACACCTGCCATTTTTGCGTTAGCGCGGGCTGCTTTGATGGCAGCTGCATCAATGTCAAAGCCCTGGATGTCTGTCTCAATATCAAGGTTTACCCTGTCCCTGGCTTCCTCTCTGGCCTCTCCCCAGCATTCCTTCGGAATCAGATGTTCCCAGCTCTCAGCCAGAAAATGGCGGTTCATTCCAGGTGCCATGTCCGCTGCCATCATAGCTGCCTCGATCGGGAAGGTGCCGCTTCCGCAGAACGGGTCTACAAGAATGCGGTCTTTTTTCCATGGGGTAAGCATCAAAAGCGCGCTGGCAAGTGTCTCTGTGATCGGTGCTTTGACTGTCATCTGACGGTATCCTCTTTTATGAAGGGAGACGCCTGAAGTGTCGATCCCGATCAGTGCGATATCTTTCATAAATGCCACTCGTATCGGGAATTCCGGGCCGTCTTCCGGGAACCATGAGATCCCGTAAATGCCTTTGAGACGTTCTACAATGGCTTTTTTCATAATGGACTGGATATCGGATGGGCTGAACAGTTTGCTCTTGATGGAGTTAGCCTTAGCTACCCAGAATTTACCGTTCTTCGGTATGTAATCCTCCCATGGAAGAGCCTTGGTTTTCTCAAAAAGCTCATCAAAAGTCTCTGCTTTTACCTCGCCTACTTTCAGAAGTACGCGCTCTGTTGTCCGCAGGAACATATTGGCATCTGCCACACCCTGAGCATCAGCCTGAAAAGTTACTCTTCCGTCTTCCACCTTGGTCACGTCGTATCCAAGGTCCAGTATCTCTCGTTTCAGTACCGCCTCTGTTCCGAAATGGCAGGGCGCAGTTAATTCCCACAGATTCATAAAGTGATCTCCCGTACTGTATTTCCTTCAAAGTCTTTGATTGTAAAGATTCCATTCTCATATACCGCATAAGTCGGCGGGTTGCCTTCTTTCGGGATAGACACAGAGCCAGGGTTCAGAAGGATGTAATTTCCCATGTTCTCTGCTTTCAGCACATGTGTATGGCCATGGATGAGGATGTCGCCGTCCATCATCGGCGGGAGGTTATCCTTGTTGTAGATATGGCCGTGTGTTGCATAGAAGGTTTTTCCATCGATGGCCAGGATGCAGTAGTCTGCCATTACCGGAAAATCCAGTACCATCTGGTCTACCTCTGCCTCACAATTTCCGCGTACTGCGTATATCTCATTTTTTCTTTCATTTAAAAGGCGGATGACTTCCTTCGGTGCGTACTCCTTCGGAAGATCATTTCTCGGTCCATGATAAAGCAGATCTCCCAGAAGCACCAGTCTCTCCGCCTTCTCTTCGTCATATGCTTTCAGCATTTTCCGGCAACAGTATGCCGAACCATGTACATCTGACGCAAACATATATTTCATAATCTTCTCTCCTTGTGATTTTTGCTGATTTTCTATTTCTGTTCTTTACATTATCATGATTTCATTTAAAATACAAGATTGTTGTCCGCAGATATTCGTAATCCACTTTGTTACCCTTCACTTACCAGATTTCTCCCTCTGTACGCCTGAAAACCGCCAATTACGGATCTGGTACGGCAGCCTTGTCTTGCCAGGTTCCTGGCAGCCTGCATGCTGGCCCCGCCCCGGTCACAGTAAAAAACCAGCGTTTTATCTCTGGGAAACTGATACTTCTGATCCTGTTTTTTCTCAAGATATTCTTCCAGCTCGCGGTATGGGATGTTTACTGCATTCCGGACATGTCCCTTCCTGTAGGAAGCAGGATCCCGGAGATCTATAATAACGGCGTCACTTCGCTCCACATAATAGTCCAGCATTTTTGCAGAGATAGTTTCGATCTGAAACATGGAAAAAGCTCCTCTTTTTGCTATATTATATGGTACGTTTAAGGAGAAGGTTCCCTGTAGAAAAAGCAGGAAAAAGCTCTCTTGCGGCTTTTCCCTGCTTCAACTGGATAGGTGTCAGACGGATATCTGCAATCTGTACATCTTCACCTTATTCTTTATTTGTCCGAAGGTTTCCTCCTGCGTATCAATATCTGTCAGATCCGCTGTTTTTCTCAGAATCGTATTCATTGGATGTCTTGTTTCCGTAGCTGCTGCCATAGCTGTTTTTGGAACTGTTTTTACTGCTGTTTCTGGAGCTGTTCTTGGAACTGTTTTTGCCGCAGTTTCTGGAATCACTCTCCCCGTAATTTTTACCTGCATAGTTGGATTCATTTCTGTCTGTTTCGTAATTTTTTGCCATTTGATTTTACCTCCTGATGAAGTTGATTTTGCGGCTTTTTAAACGTTTATTAAACATTTTTGCCGCTTTTTATTACAGGAATTAGTATCCCAAAAAGTTTGGAGATTATTCGCCAAAATCATATTGCTTTTTTTTCCAGTTTATATTATAATCATTCTTGTAAAAAGAATTTACCCTTCAAAAATTTTTTTTACATAACCCCTTATTTAATTATTTATACTCCCCTCGAAACACCCGGTAGCTCCCCTACCGGGTGTTTCTCTATACAAAACAAAATACAACAGCCGCCGGAATGATCTCTCCCTATGAGATCACCCCGGCGGCTGTTTTCTGTCCATTTAACCGTTTACCGGATTCACATGCACCATGCAGTGTTTCACATTGATAAATTTATTTTCTACTGTGTGATGTACATTCTCCGCAATATCATGTGCATCACTGAGGGAAATATTTCCGTCTGCTGCAATCTCGATGTCTACGTACATTTTAGAACCGAAGAGGCGGGTTCTGAGAAGATCGACTCTTCTGACTCCAGGTACTTTATTAATCTCACGGCGCATGGATTCTTCTGTTTTTGCATCACAGGAATGATCCACCATTTTGTTGATGGCATCCTGAAAAATCTCGATAGCTACTTTGGCGATCATAAGGCAGATCACAATACTGGCAATCGGATCCAGGATCGGATATCCAAGTCTTGCGCCAAGGATACCTACAAATGCTCCGATAGAAGAAAGTGCATCGGAACGGTGATGCCAGGCATCTGCCATCAGTGCTCCGGAGTTGATCTTTTTCGCTGCGTTTCTTGTATACCAGAACATCCACTCTTTTGCCACAATAGAT
This sequence comes from Eggerthellaceae bacterium, assembly GCA_963598855.1. Classification (GTDB taxonomy): domain Bacteria; phylum Bacillota; class Clostridia; order Lachnospirales; family Lachnospiraceae; genus Blautia_A. The sequence continues at coordinate 33,603 of CAVBVT010000009.1, read as the reverse complement.
ACTACTGCTGCGATCAGCGCCATTGTTCCAGGAATGGCAATGCTTCCGCCTGATGTGCTCTTTACAATATCACGGGCACCGGCAACTCCGATACCAAGACCTGTTACCAGAAGCATTCCCGCAAGAATAATAGAGGAAACGCATTCCATGCGCTCATGTCCGTACTGGTGCTCTTTATCTGATTTCTTTGCAGAAAGGTGTACGCCAACAATAACGATCAGTGTGCTTCCAACGTCTGATGCAGAATGGATCGCATCAGAGATCATAGCTCCGGAATGTGCCAGAATACCTGCAAGCAGTTTGAATACTGATAACAGGAGATTGACGAGAATACTGATTCCGGACACCTTCATTGCTGTCTGCTGCTCCCATGAGCTTGTTTTTTCTTTATCATGTATGATTGTGTTACTTTCTGTGTGTTCCATAAATAGGACCTCCTTTTTAATATATGATCAGGTTCTTCTTATGGCACAACATTTTCCGTGAAAAAACCGGCGGTTCTTTCACTACTCGCTGCAGTGCGATTTTCATTACTGTTCACTGTTATTATTCCGCGAGGTGTTTTTTGTGAACGAAGTTCACAGAAAACACGAGACTTACGGCGCGAAATCATGCAAAGCATGATTTCTGTGCATCGCGTAGCGTGTTGCTGGTCACGAAGTGAACAGTAATCGGTTTTCCGCCGGTGTTCTTTCTTTTCTGTACAGGATTTCTCAGTTTCTACCTTCTGATTCATCCATATTTTTGCAGTAAAAAAGACATACCTGCGAAACATACACTGTCCCGCAGATATGTCTGAAATTCTGAATAAAACGGATAAATCCGTCTCATGCTTTCTGTTCTGATCCATATCCGCTGCCGCTTCCCGCGGCCCGGCCCCACGCCCTCAGATAAATGCTCTGTCTCTGAAAGGCATCGCCTGCTCAGTTTGTACTGTTGATCTCGCATCCTGTTCGAATGTAATGCAGTGCAAAGAGAATTTTTGCAGTCTTGCGGGTCTTCCGCTTGACTTCCAGGAAAGGATACACCATGCACCATCTGTTAGTCAAGCCAAAGATTTTACGATCTGTATTCAGTTGGAATGATCGATTATGCCTGCGGGCCAGCAGCAACGAGTGCTTTACCAGCAGCATTTCCTTCATATTTAACAAAGTTCTTAACGAATCTTGCAGCAAGATCTTTAGCCTTTGTCTCCCACTCTGCAGCATCTGCATATGTGTCACGTGGGTCAAGGATTGCAGGATCTACGCCTGGAAGCTCTGTCGGAACCTCAAAGTTGAAGAATGGAATGTTCTTTGTCGGAGCTTTAAGAATAGATCCGTCAAGGATAGCATCAATGATACCACGAGTATCTTTGATGGAGATACGTTTTCCAGTTCCGTTCCATCCTGTGTTAACGAGGTATGCTTTCGCACCGCTCTTCTCCATTTTCTTAACGAGTTCCTCAGCATATTTTGTTGGGTGAAGCTCAAGGAATGCCTGTCCGAAGCAAGCGGAGAATGTAGGTGTAGGCTCTGTGATTCCACGCTCTGTACCAGCAAGTTTAGCTGTAAATCCGGAAAGGAAGTAGTACTGTGTCTGCTCCGGTGTCAGGATAGATACTGGAGGAAGTACGCCGAATGCATCAGCGGACAGGAAGATAACCTCTTTAGCTGCCGGTGCAGAAGATACCGGGCGAACGATGTTCTCGATGTGGTTGATCGGGTAGGAAACACGTGTGTTCTCTGTTACGCTCTTGTCAGCGAAATCGATCTTTCCATCTTTATCAAGTGTTACGTTCTCAAGAAGAGCGTTTTTCTTGATTGCATTGTAGATGTCTGGCTCAGACTCTTTGTCAAGGTTGATAACCTTAGCGTAGCATCCACCCTCGAAGTTGAATACTCCGTTGTCATCCCAGCCGTGCTCGTCATCACCGATCAGGAGACGCTTAGGATCTGTGGAAAGTGTTGTCTTACCTGTTCCGGAAAGACCGAAGAAGATTGCTGTGTTCTCTCCGTTAAGGTCTGTGTTTGCAGAGCAGTGCATGGAAGCGATGCCCTTAAGCGGCAGATAGTAGTTCATCATGGAGAACATACCTTTCTTCATCTCTCCGCCGTACCATGTATTAACGATAACCTGCTCACGGCTTGTAATGTTGAACATTACAGCTGTCTCAGAGTTAAGTCCAAGCTCTTTATAGTTCTCAACTTTAGCTTTGGATGCGTTGTAAACAACGAAATCCGGCTCAAAGTTCTCAAGCTCCTCAGCTGTTGGCTGAATGAACATGTTTGTTACGAAGTGTGCCTGCCAAGCAACCTCAACGATGAAACGGATAGCCATACGTGTGTCTTTGTTAGCTCCGCAGAATGCATCTACTACGAAAAGTCTCTTGTTGGAAAGCTCTTTCTTAGCAAGATCTTTAACTGCAGCCCATGCTTCCTGAGTTGCCGGATGGTTATCGTTCTTGTACTCATCGGATGTCCACCAAACTGTGTCTTTGGAGTTCTCATCCATAACGATATATTTGTCTTTAGGGGAACGTCCGGTGTAGATACCTGTCATTACATTGACAGCACCAAGCTCGCTGACCTGACCTTTCTCAAATCCCTCAAGCTCCGGTTTGGTCTCTTCCTCGAATAATACATCATAAGAAGGATTGTACACGATCTCAGTTGTTCCGGTAATACCATACTTTGTTAAATCGATTTTTGCCATCTTAACATTTACCTCTCTTCTTTAATAGTAATTATGATAGCCACCTACTCTTGCAGGTTCTCGTCATCCTGCCATAGGAATTGGTCAATTACTGTCCGCAGAGGAACAGTAATAATTGGTCATTCCAACATCCCTATCCACAATTATACATAAATTGTACGTAAAAGCAACCAAAAAAATTCATTTTCCGCAAAAAAATGATAAATCTTTAACAGTTGCAACGCCATATCTGGTGTTTTTGCCAGTTATCCCTGTTTTTCTGTGAACATCAGGATCTCGATCAGCAGTCCCCCTTGTCTCCAGTGAAGTTTTTTTGCATATTTGTAAGTATTCTGTATCCGGTCTGGGCGTTGGAAAACACCTCATCTCTTGTAAAATATGTGTAGGCATCCTGAAATCCGCCGGACATTGCCAGAAATATACTTGTAATGAAAGCTTCTGACATCTGCCTGTCTGCATTCTGCAGCTTTCTGCCTCCTGAAACCACTCCAAATCACTCCCGTCATTGATTTTTTTCCTCGGGTGTATTATAGTTTGCTCAGAAGCAAATGTAAAAAGTATTATTAATATCGTAAACATATTAAAATCATATCACAGGACGGAGACTATACATGATCACTTACGACTACTACCGCATCTTTTATTATGTAGCCCAGTATAAGAGTTTTACCAAAGCCGCACGGGCTCTTCACAACAACCAGCCAAATATCACCCGCTGTATGAACAACCTGGAGCAGGAGCTGAAATGCACTCTTTTTCTCCGCTCCAACAAGGGGATCGCACTTACGCCGGAAGGCCGCCAGCTCTACGAACATGTTGCCCTGGCTTTTGAACAGCTGTCCATCGGTGAGGAGGAAATCCGCCAGAACGGGGAACTGGAACATGGCCTGGTTTCCATCGGTGCCAGTGAAAATGCCCTGCGTCTGATCCTCCTGGAAAAACTGGAGCTGTTCCGTGAACAATATCCGCATGTGCGCCTGCGCCTTTTCAACCATTCTACTCCCCAGGCTGTACAGGCATTGAAAAATTATGCGGTGGATTTCGCCATTGTCACTACTCCGATCTCCATCCGCAAACCTTTACAGAAAAAAAGCCTCCTGCGTTACCGGGAGATTCTTGTGTGCGGAAGCAAGTATAGGGATCTGACCACTGCTCCCATCAGCATCCATGAACTTCAGGATCTGCCTTTTGTAGGTCTTGCAGAAGGGACCAGCACCAGGGAAATGTATATGAATTACTTTATGGAAAACCGTGTCTCTTTCCACCCGGACATTGAGGCAGCAACTACAGACCAGGTTCTTCCCATGATCGTCCACAATCTGGGAATCGGTTTTTATCCGGAACCTCTTGCACAGGAAGTAATTGATGATGGAAAGGTTTTTGCCCTTCAGCTTAAGGAGGCACTTCCCCAAAGAGAAGTCTGCTTAGTCACAAACAGCAGTACTACTATGAGTACTGCTGTCAAAAAAGCCATTGAATTTATTGTGTAGATACCTGTGGGCGATCAATTATCCAAATTCTACACTGCTGCCTGACCATAAATGCGTTTGAGCAGCAAATCTATTGCTCCACTGTCCGCTCAATATGCATGGCAAGATAACCGATCTCGATGGGATCCAGCTTTTTGCCAAGGTTTTTACCCAGGCTCTCACAGACATCTTCTGCGATCCTGTAGGATTCCGGATATTTTTCTTCTATATAATCATTCATATCCAACTTCAGTGTCTCCCCTGTGGAGACACGGGCTACCATATATTTGATGTGATTCATCATACGATTGTAGGACAGGGAGATGACATCGATCTTTTTTCCCCACCATCTTTATATATCCTGCTGCTTTTCCACATTCTGCCATATTTCTGTCTGCAGCTGTCGATTTTCTTTATCGTAACAGAATCTGTCTTTCGTGTAAAGCTCTTCTGATGACCACTGAACAGGAAAAACGCGCCCGGGCATTAGGCGCGCTTTCCATAAACTGTTATCTGTATTTTTGAGAAACTCTTACTCTTCCACAGTCTCCACTGCAAACAGCGGCTCACCTGCTTTAATCTCACCATTGGCCAGAAGGCGTACTCTCTGGTTGTCCTCGATCTCTGTACAGAGGATCGGGGAACATAAGGACGGCGCATTTTCTGTAAGATACGGGATATCGATCTTCATCAGCGGCTCGCCTTTTTTCACATGCTGTCCCTGCTCTACCAGGATCTCGAAACCTTTTCCTTCCAGTTTTACGGTGTCGATTCCGATATGGAGAAGCATCGGGAGATCTGTATCTGTCTGGAATCCGATAGCGTGCTTTGTGTCAAAAATAAACTCTACCTCGCCATCTTCCGGAGCACAGATTACCGGGTCCTTCGGTGTGACTACGGCACCTTCTCCCATCATTCCTTCCGCAAAACCTTCATCCGGCGCAGTGGAAAGATCTGCAGCGATACCTGTTACCGGGCTGTAGACGATAGCTGTTTTGAGGACTTTTTTCTCCGGCTGAGCTGTACTACCTGCGGATGTCTGTCCTGCATTCTGAGCACTCTCGCCTGTACTACCTGCTGCCTGGCTGTCACCGGCTGCTGACTGCTGTGCAGACTGGCTCTGATTTCCTGTACTATCGCCATCTGCGTTTTTCACATCTTCAAAATACTCATTCGGCGCAGTTTCCAGATAATCCTCCAGTTTGGATTTGATCACCGTTACCTGAGGACCATAGATGATCTGGACACCCTGGCCTTTTTTCACGATTCCTCTGGAACCTGTTGTCTTCAGAATATCATCATTGACTCTTGCCGCGTCATGAACTGTGATACGAAGTCGTGTTGCACAGCAGTCCACATCGCTGATATTTTTCTTTCCGCCAAGACCGTCTGTGATAGCCTCGCTTACCGGATCTGCGGCTACGCTTCCTGCTGCTTCACCAGCTTTTCCTGCTTCTTTTCTTGCATTGACATCTGCTTTTGTGTAAAGCTTTGTTTCCACATCGTCGTCTTCACGTCCCGGAGTCTTGAAGTCGAACTTTTTGATCAGGAAAGTAAAGATCACATAGTAGAGAATGAAGTAAATAATACCAACCGGGATAATTCGAAGCCAGCTTGTCTTTGCATTTCCCTGAAGGATTCCGAACAGGAACAGATCCAGGAAACCGCCGGAGAAAGTAAGTCCTACTGCAATGTTCAGGATATGTGCGATCATGTAAGCCGCACCTGCAAGAACAACCTGTACTGCAAACAGTGCCGGGGCTACAAACAGGAAGGAGAACTCAAGCGGCTCTGTGATTCCTGTAAGCATACATGCCAGTGCTGCGGAAAGAAGAAGTCCGCCTGCTGCTTTTTTCTTCTCAGGTTTCGCACAACGGTACATGGCAAGTGCTGCTCCCGGAAGACCGAAGATCATGAAAATAAACTCTCCGGAGAAATATCTTGTTGCATCTGCGCTGAAATGCGCTACATTTGCAGAATCTGCAAGCTGGGCGAAGAAGATGTTCTGTCCGCCCTGTACCATCTGGCCTGCAACTTCCATAGTTCCGCCTACAGCAGTCTGCCAGAATGGCATATAAAATACGTGGTGAAGTCCAAATGGGATCAGCGCACGTTTGATAATACCAAAGATCAAAGTTCCGATATAACCGCTGCCTGTTACAAGGCCGCCCAGCGCATAGATGCCGTTCTGGACTACCGGCCATACGAAATACATCAGGATTCCCACAAACATGTATACAATAGTGGAAATGATCGGCACGAATCTGGAACCGCCGAAGAAAGAAAGTGCGTTAGGAAGCACAATCTTATGAAAACGGTTGTGCAGTGCCGCAACACCAAGGCCGACGATAATACCGCCGAACACACCCATCTGCAGGGACTGGATACCGCAGACAGAAGTTACGGTACCTTCCAGAACGCTTTTTGCGATCTGTCCGTCTGCTGTGATCTTGTCATTTACTACCAGCATACCGTTGATGGCTACGTTCATAACGAAGTAAGCGATCAGTGCAGAAAGAGCTGCTACCTCTTTCTCTTTTTTGGCCATACCGATGGCAACTCCTACTGCAAAGATCAGGGGCAGGTTATCAAATACCGCACTTCCGACTTTGTTCATGATGATCAGGAGTGCATTTAAGATGGTTCCGTCTCCCAGGATCTTCTGAAGTCCATAAGTTGCAATGGTCGTCTCATTTGTGAAGGAACTGCCGAATCCAAGAAGCAGGCCTGCCACAGGAAGGATTGCGATGGGGAGCATAAAGGAACGTCCCACACGCTGCAAAACTCCGAAAATTTTGTCTTTCATGTTCTCTCCTTTTCTTTCTACGTTTTGGAGAGGGAATCTTTTAAGTGGGCAACAAAAAAAGACACCAACCCCATAAACGTCAAATAAAAAATAATAACATTTATGACTGGTTAATGCCTGCTTATCAGTTACACACCAAATCTGAAATACACTATACGGGTTTTGCATGGATATGTCAAGGAGTAAATTGATTTTCCCATAAAAAGGAACCAGCTTGACTTTATTCTTTCTTATGTTAAGATGAACATAGACTGTCCGGCTGTACTGTTTTCACCGCAGCCGGACCACACATTTCATAAAAAACGGAGGTACTTTTTCGATGAATACCATCAAGAAATTCATCCACTACTATGGCCCGTACAAAGCGGTCTTTTTTATTGACCTGATCTGTGCGGCCGTTATCAGTCTGGTGGATCTTGCCTATCCCCAGATCCTTCGTACGATGACAAAAACACTCTTTACACAGGATAAGGATATGATTCTTCATGCCCTCCCTGTGATCGCAGTTTCTCTTTTTGTTATGTACATTGTGCAGAGTCTCTGCAAATATTATGTCACCTATCAGGGACATATGATGGGCGCAAATATGGAGCGTGACATGCGCCGGGAGCTTTTTGACCACTATCAGGAGCTTTCTTTTTCCTACTACAGCCGGAATAATTCCGGTCAGATGATGAGTAAGCTGGTCAGCGACCTGTTCGATATTTCCGAGTTTGCACATCATGGACCTGAGAATCTTTTTATCTCCCTGGTAAAAATTATCGGTGCTTTTATCTTCCTGTTCTTTATTAACAAGAAGCTGGCACTGCCGCTGATCATCCTGGTGATCGTAATGTTTGTTTTTTCTTTCCGTCAGAATGCAAAAATGCAGGAGACTTTTATGGAAAACAGGCGCAAGATCGGTGATGTGAACGCAAGTCTTCAGGATACCCTTTCCGGCATCCGTGTGGTACAGTCTTTTGCAAATGAGGACATTGAACGTGAGAAATTTAAAAAGAGCAACGAGGCATTCCTTGTTTCCAAAAGGGATAACTATCACTGCATGGGCAGTTTCATGAGTTCCAATCTTTTCTTCCAGGGTATGATGTATCTGGTGACTCTGGTTTATGGCGGGTATCTGATCGCCCAGGGTGAGATGCAGGCTGCAGACCTTGCCATGTATGCTTTGTATATCGGAATCTTTATCAGTCCGATCCAGATTCTGGTAGAACTTGTGGAAATGATGCAGAAGGGACTTTCCGGTTTCCGAAGATTCCTGGACGTAATGGAAACGGAAACAGATATCAAGGATGCACCGGATGCTGTGGAGCTTACTGATGTAAAAGGGCATGTACATTATGATCACGTTTCTTTCCATTACAGTGATGATGAAACTGCAGTGCTTTCTGATATTTCCATTGATATTCCGGCTGGTAAATCCGTCGCATTGGTAGGACCTTCCGGAAGCGGCAAGACTACGATCTGCTCACTTCTGCCCAGATTTTATGACGTAACCGACGGTTCCATTACTGTAGATGGAAAAGATATCCGCGGGCTGACTCTGAAGAGTCTTCGAAGCCAGATTGGTATGGTTCAGCAGGATGTTTATCTTTTTGACGGAACCATTAAGGATAATATTGCCTATGGAAAACCAGGTGCTACTGACGAGGAGATCATCAAAGCCGCCAAATGTGCAAGTATCCATGATTTTATCATGGAGCTGCCGGATGGATACGACACTTATGTCGGCGAACGCGGTACAAGACTTTCCGGCGGACAGAAGCAGAGAATCTCGATTGCAAGGGTATTCCTAAAAAATCCTCCGATCCTGATCCTGGATGAGGCTACCAGCGCACTGGATAATGAAAGCGAGCGGTGGATCCAGAGAAGCCTGGAGGAACTTTCCAAAGATCGTACTACGATCACGATCGCTCACAGACTTTCCACGATCCGCGATGCGGATGAGATCATCGTGATCACGGAGGATGGTATCGCTGAGCGCGGTACACATGCTGAACTGCTTGAGAAGAATGGATTGTATGCTGCATATTATAATATGTAGAAAGTCCCACTGAGATTTTTATAGGGCAAAATAAAAGGCTGCTGTATACCTTATCAATAGTGATATAGATATATAGCAGTCTTTTTATTTGTCAATTACTATCTTTCCAAAAAATTCAATTAAAGATTACAGCAGATAAACCGGAAGCTCTTCTTTAATTCCTACTGGCTGGTTGTTATCCGGCTGTTCTTTCTTTGGGGTGAGGAATTTGGCCTGGAGTTCATCGGCATTTCCTCCGGCGATGACGTTCTGGGCTACGGTTCCTGTTGTTTCTGCTGCGGCTGTTTTCTTTGCTGCGGTTTTACGTGCTGTTGTTTTTCTGGTAGTGGTTTTCTTTGCGGTTGTTTTTGTTGTGGATGTTTTCTTTGCTGTGGTTTTCTTTGCAGGAGCTTTGGCTGCTGTTTTCCTGGCAGCTGGCTTTTCTGCTGTTTTTTCGGCTGTTTCCGCTTTTACCTCTGCCGGCTTCTCTGCTGCTTTAACCTCAGTCTCTTTTACCTCTACTTTTGTTTCTGTTTTGGATGCTTTTTCTGCATTTACTGCTCTTGCGATGCTTGCTTTACCTACTGACACGATTCATTACCTCCTCTGCCAATGCTATGTACTCTTTTGCGCTGCGACTGCTTTTTTTGAACTCCACAACTGGTTCACTGCTGTCCTGGGACCATTCGATGGAGCTGTCTACACGGATAAAAGATTCAAAAAGATAGATTCCTTCCATTTCTTTCAGTGTTTCCATAGTCTGTTTGAAATAATTCTTTCTGGCATCTGCCTTGGTTACTACGATCCCCAGAACCTTTAAATCCGGAGCGATCTCCCTGACTTCATTGAGGAAATCAAACATATTTGCAAGACCAAACATACCCCACGGACTTGCCTCTACCGGAACAAGAACATAATCGGATGCACATAAAATATTCATCACCCATCCGCCAAGAGTAGGCGGTGCATCAATGAGAATGTAATCGTACACTCCGGAATCTTTAACCTTCTGCAGACATTTCCGCAGGATAAACTCTCGCTGCCATTTTGTAAAAAGTTCATATTCCACAGAACTCATCAATGTAGAAGACGGCACAAGATCCAGATTTTCATATTTCGTATGCACGATAAAATCGCTGAGATTGGACTGGTGTCCGATAGCATAATAGAGATTCTTTTCCCCGGCTGCCATCTCAAGCACTTCTTCCTCCGAAAAGAAAGAAAGGGAAAGATTCAGCTGCATATCGCCGTCTACCATCAGTACCTTCTTACCCATGCCGGCCAGTGCCGCTCCCACATTGGAACAGCTGGTGGACTTTCCGCTGCCGCCCTTATTATTTGCAAAACAGATCGTTACTGTATTTCCCATTACAGCCTCCCGACAACATAATTTCATATTTTCTGTCACTTGCCCTTATTATAATATAACGTTCTCCCAAAAACAAGCACATCCCCCATAAAACCACGAAAACCGACAAAATAACCTCACATAAAACAACAGTATATACACCCAAAAACAGCAGGTTCCAGATCACTCCGAAAACCTGCTGTCCTGATTCGCTGACTATTATTATTTTACGATAAAAGATTTTCTCTTGCTGACAACATCGAAGATAACCGCTGCCAGAAGAACCATACCTTTAACAACCTTCTGGATATTCTGATCAATACCCATGATACTCATACCAAGATTCAGAACACCCATCAGCAGTGCACCAATGATAACACCAGGAACTGTACCGGTACCACCATAAGCAGAAGCACCACCAATAAAACAAGCACCGATCGCATCCATCTCAAAGTTTGTACCAGCCTGCGGGTTGGAAGAATTCAGTCTGGCCATTGTCACCATACCTGCGATAGCAGCAAGAAGACCCATGTTCAGGTAAGCAAGGAAATAAACTTTGTTCGTATCAATACCGGAAAGCTTTGTTGCCTTCTCATTACCGCCAACTGCGTAGAAATAACGGCCTGTTGTAGTCTTGGATGCAATGTATGTATAGATCGCGATGATCACTGCAACCCAGAGAAGAGAATTCGGAATACCTTTGTACTGAGCAAGTCTGAACATAAAAGCAAGAACAACAACACAGATCAGAATCATCTTAATTGCAGTGCCGCCAAAAGCCTCAACACTGTAACCTTTCTTCGCACGGTCTGCACGGTTTTTCATAACAAGCGCAACATAAACGATGCAGACAATGATACCAACTACAAAACAGGTTCTGTTAAAACCTTCTCCTCCGCCAAGAAAATCCGGAATATAGTTATTGAAAAGACCAAGATAAGCATCCGGCATCGGAGCAAGTGTCTGACCTTCCAGAACAACATTGGAAAGACCACGGAAAGCAAGCATACCAGCCAGAGTAACGATAAACGGAGGAATCCGGACATAAGCGATCCAGAATCCCTGCCATGCACCGATGGCGATACCAACAAGAAGCATCACGATCATGGTAAGATACGGATTCATGCTGTTGAGAACCATCATCTTACCGCCCACAGCAGCAACAAAACATACAACGGAACCAACAGAAAGGTCGATGTTTCCACCAGTTAAGATACAGAACAGCATACCAGTTGCAAGAATAAATACATACGCATTCTGTGCTACCAGGTTATTTACATTCTGCGGAAGAAGCATAACGCCCTTTGTGTTCACAGAAAACATGATCACAACAAATACCAGAACAATGACCATGGTATATTTTTTTAATATTTCCGAAAAACTAATCTTTTTCTCCATCTTCTTACTCTCCTTTACCTGACTTCACGATCTTGGACATGATCAGCTCGGATGTAGCTTCCTTGCCGCTTACCTCACCTACGAATCTGCCCTCGTTCATGATATAGATTCTGTCTGACATTCCAAGCACTTCCGGAAGCTCAGAAGAGATCATGATCACAGATTTACCTGCTGCGACCAGGTCGTTGATAATACAGTAGATCTCATACTTGGCACCTACGTCGATACCTCTTGTAGGCTCATCCAGGATCAGAATATCCGGCTCTGCAAACATCCATTTTGCAAGAAGGACTTTCTGCTGATTACCACCGCTCAGGTTTCCGACATTCTGCTCAACCGTCGGACACTTGGTTTTCAGTTTCTTCCTGTATTCTTCAGCAACTGCATATTCTTTGTCTGTGTCGATCACTTTTCCATTGCTGATACCGGACATATTTGCAAGCGTAGTGTTCATCTTTATGGACTTGGAAAGGATCAGTCCGTTTCCTTTTCGATCCTCCGTAACATAGGCAAGCTTGTTATCAATAGCTTCCTGGACCGTATTGAGCTTCACTTCTTTTCCATTCATGAACACCTGTCCGGAAATCTTAGTCCCATAGCTCTTGCCAAAAATACTCATGGCCAGCTCTGTTCGTCCTGCTCCCATCAGTCCTGAGATACCTACAACCTCGCCTTTATGTACTTTAAAGGATACGTTATTTACCACCTTTCGCTCTGTATACAGCGGATGATAAACATTCCAGTTTCTGACCTCCATGGAAACATCACCGATCTTTACATTTGGACGTTTCGGGAATCGGTCTGTCATCTCACGTCCGACCATTCCCTGAATGATCCTCTGTTCAGAAAAATCATCTTTCTTTTTATCCAGTGTTTCAATGGTCGATCCGTCTCTGATAACGGTAATCTTGTCTGCTACATAAGAGATCTCATTTAATTTATGGGAAATGATGATAGACGTCATTCCCTGTTTTTTGAATTTCAGAAGAAGATCCAGAAGAGCTTTGGAATCGTCTTCATTCAGTGATGCGGTAGGCTCATCCAAAATAAGAAGTTTCGCATTTTTTGCAAGTGCCTTCGCGATCTCAACCAGCTGCTGCTTACCTACACCAATATCCTTGATCAAAGTTCTGGAGGATTCCTCCAGTCCTACTATTTTCAAATATTTATCTGCTTCTCCATAAGTTTCATTCCAGTTGATGGAAAAGCTTTTTCCTCTTTCATTACCCAGGTACATGTTTTCACCGATCGTCATATACGGGATCAGTGCCAGTTCCTGGTGGATGATTACAATTCCTTTATGTTCACTGTCTTTGATGGTATTAAATTTACAGATCTCACCATCATAGATAATATTTCCTTCATACGAGCCATACGGATAAATACCACTTAATACATTCATCAATGTAGATTTACCGGCACCGTTCTCACCTACCAGTGCGTGGATCTCGCCTTCCTCGACCTGGAGATTAACGTTGTCCAGTGCCTTTACACCTGGGAAAGTTTTGGTGATATTTTTCATTTCCAGAAGTATCTTAGCCAACTCAATTTCCCTCCCTTTCCACTGTTCATGCAGGCGGTTATGATCCCGCCTGCATGTGATAAATTTCTGTCCTTAAAAATTCTCTTATTTGATCTGATCCTCTGTATAGTATCCGGAATCGATCAGGATTTCTTTGTAGTTGTCTGTTGTAACAACAACCGGGTCGCAAAGGTATGTCGGGATGACACCTGTTCCATTATCATAGGACTCTGTATCATTAACTTCCGGCTCCTCACCTTTCATGATAGAGTCAACCATTTTTACTACTGCGGATGCAAGAGCTCTTGTATCTTTGAATACGGACATTGCCTGTTTTCCGGCTACAAGGTTCTTAACGTTTGGTGTGTCACAGTCCTGACCGGTGATGATCGGATATTCTCCTGTGTAAGAAGCTGCCAGTGCATTCTCAACACCAAGGGCCGTGGAATCATTGGAGCAGAGAACTGCGTCAAGGTTTGTTCCGTCAGAGTAATTACCAGCGATGATGGTATCCATTCTGTCCTGTGCTTTTGCGCTGTCCCAGTTAGCTGTAGCAACCTGCTCGAACTCTGTCTGTCCGGATTTTACTACAAGTTTACCGTCATCGATGTATTTCTGGAGAACATCCATTGCACCACCGAAGAAGAAGTTACAGTTGTTATCACCAGGATCTCCTGTAAACAGCTCGATGTTAAACGGTCCATCCTGATTATCAAGATCCAGTGCATCTACCAGGTACTCTCCCTGTTTCTGTCCTACTTTGTAGTTATCAAATGTTGCATAATAGGAAACTGCATCGGAATTCATAAGAAGACGGTCATAAGAGATAACCGGAATTCCTTTTTCTTTGGCCTGTTTCAGCGGCTCGCCAAGGCTGCTTCCGTCGATAGATGCCACAACCAGAAGGTCGCATCCATTTGCTACCTGGTTCTCAAGCTGGGAAACCTGTGTGCTTACATCGTTGGATGCGTACTGAAGATCAACTTCATATCCTGCTGCCTCCAGCTCTTTTTTCATGTTCTCGCCATCCTGGTTCCATCTCTGAAGATCCTTGGTCGGCATGGTAACACCGATCACTTTTTTGTCTGCTGCCTGTGCTGTCGCTGCCGGAACTACCACCATACCAGCTACCATTGTTGCGCAAAGAAGTGCAGATACCATTTTTCTTTTCATTGTAAAATCCTCCGTTTCATTTTAGTTTTTTTGAATCACGTTTCCTTTGATGATGTTACTATAGCACAGGACTATCTGGACATAGTTGGCAATGACAGAGACATTTTTTTGCAAAAGAAAAATGCCCTGCACGAAGCAAGACATTTTTGCACCAAAAATCTGCTATTGATTTTTGTCATAATTGTGTGTTATTGCACATATGGATACACAGCCATATTGCTGACAGGATTTCGCATTCATGGATATAACATCTGCTCTATATTATCCTGTTATTCTGTATCATAGTCCGTATTAAGGTACACCTCATCTCTTCTGTGAAAGCCCCCGTCTATGATCACCTCGTCAATATTATCCCTTGTAACAGCTACCGGCTCCAGCACTTTCGTCGGAATATCATAGCTGCCATCATTCATAGTATCTGTTATATCTGAAGGAACTTTTCCATCTTCTGCCATTTTCACTGCATACTTCGCAGCCTGGCGCGCAAGGTCTTCGATGGACTTAAATGCAGTCATATACTGAGTTCCTTCCACAATACGCTGACAGGCTGCCAGATCTCCGTCCTGACCGACCACGATCACCTGTCCTGCAAGCTGGTTTTCTGCAAGAACCTGGATCACCTGACTGGCAATATCATCGTTTCCGCACATGATCCCCTTTACATCCGGATATTCTTCCAGTGCTTCTTCCACATAATCCACTGCCAGCTCTGCAGTCCAGCCTTCACAGTTGGCTTCATATACCACCTGAAGATTGCTGCCTTTCAGTGTATCATCAAACCCGTCTTTTACCATTGCAACATTATTATCTGTGGCAGATCCCTGGATCATAAAAATCTTTCCGCCGTCAGGAATTGCTTCTATCATAGACTGTGCCATGATCTCTCCTACCATACGGTTGTCAAAAGATATGTACATATCTGTATTTGCGTCATTTACCATACGGTCATAGGAAATCACACGGATTCCCGCACTGTGGGCACGTTCTACAGCCTCGGAAAGTGCACCGCAGTCCCTTGCGATGATCACGATCACATCCATATGTTTTTTGATAAAGTAATCGATCTGGCTGATCTGCTCCTGGGCATCTGCCCCAGCATCCTGTACATTCACTTCCGCGCCAAGCTCTCTGGCTGTTGCTACAAATACATCTCTGTCACGGATCCATCTTTCAATGACAAAAGAATCCACTGTAAGTCCGATCTGGATCTTCTCTTCTTTACTTTCTTCATTTGTATCTGTCTCCTTCACTGCCGTCTGTTCTGTTTTCTGAGCAGCACAGCCATTTAGCATCAATGCAGATAAACTTAGAAAAACCACAAAATTTCTGATCTTTTTCCCCCAGCTCATAAACGTCCTACCTCAATCTCTCCCTGAATTCACTTGGTGTCACACCCTCATATTTTTTAAATATCCTGCTGAAATAATTGGGATCACTGTATCCGGATTCCGCACAGATCTCCTTGATGGAAAGTCCGGAATCTTTGAGAAGTTCTCTCGCATTCCGAAGCCTGACTTCTGTAAGATACTCGATAAAGTTTCCTCCGGTCTCCTGCTTGAAAAGCTTGCTGAAATAGTAAGGGCTGATATCCACTTCCCTGGATACCTCGTCCAGTGAAATATCTTTTTTGTAATTGTCCCGGATATAGGACTTTGCTTTCTCAATAATGGAAACTGCCTCTTTTTCCCTTGCACTTTCCATGTTGCTGCAGATCTCAGATGTTTTATCCAGGAACCATTTTTTCATGCCCTCCATGTCTGCGCAGACCTGAAGTTCATGGATGTAATTCCTGCGATAGCTGATAGCGTATTTCACAGTTCCTGCAAAAAAAGCCTTTTTTTCTACTCCCATCACAAGTTCCAGAACCTTGATCTGCATATCTTCCATGCTGACTCCCGGCTGGTTCTCCATCCAGCGGAAAAATTCCTCTGCACAGCTTAATGCTCCTGCTACATCCTTGTCTATCACACGTTTCTCGTAGCGGCGTTCCAGATCTCTTGGGTACTCTCCGTCATATTTCTGCGCTGCCGGAACATCTTCGATGTGGATCACATGACTGGTGCTTTCCCGAAGTGCGATCATGGCCTCCTTAAAAGATTCCTTCATGGTGCTTCCCATTTCCTTCACCCGGCCGATGCCACAGCGGAATTTACTGTCGATCCTGCTTTCCAGCTTATGTACCATATTTCTGGTTCTTGTTACCACTTCCACACGTTCTTCATAGGATTCTTTGGAATTACGATATGGAACAAGAAGGACAATGCGGTTTCCCATAATGGGTCCTACCAGACATTCAAAAAATCCCTGGGCGATTTCCCTGAACGTGGAATAAAATTTATTGGCTTTCACGCTGGCTCCCACTGCATTGGTCAGAACTCCGTTCTCTGTGGAATCCCCGAATTCTGCCACGATCATATATCCATATTCTTCCTCTATATCCAGAAGTTCCTTGTAATTATCCTGATACGTCTGAAAATCATCCTGCAGAAGGATATTGTTGATGTATCCGCTCTCGATCATAGGAACAACTGTCTCCAGCTTTTCACGGATGCGAAGATCATCGCTTCGTTTCTGCCTTGTAGAATCCACCTTTTCCATAGCTTTTGCACAGGTTTCCAGAATTACTTTTTTATTTACCGGTTTGGTAAGAAATTCCATGACCCCTAAATTTACCGCTTCTTTTGCATAATTAAATTTGTCATAGGCCGTAATGATCACAAACACTACGGATCTGTTGAATTTCTGGATCTCCCGGATCGCCTGGATCCCGCTTAATCCTGGCATCTGAATATCCATAAAGCAGATATCAGGCGGATATTTTTCCGCTTCTTCCACAACTGCGCGGCCTGTCTTGGCCGTGTGGATCTCACATTCATTTCCATAGTTGGAACTTATGATATTTTTCAGGGATTCCAGCATGATCCCCTCATCGTCAGCAATCAGGATTCTGTACATTATTCTCGCTCCTCTCCAGAGGAATGTTGATCACAACCTCTGTTCCCATTCCTTCACCTTCACTATATATTTCCATTAATCCGTCCTGCTCATAATACAGCTCAAGACGGCTGATCACATTATTCATTCCGATTCCTGTGGAATCCCCCTCGCCGGAACTGCTGTGAACTTTTTTGGACAGAACTCTCTCGATCTGTTCTTTTGTCATTCCCTGTCCATTATCCCGGACACTGATCTCAATATGGTCATTCCATCTCTCCACACTGAGATCGATATGTCCTTCCCAGTCAATGTTGCGGATTCCATGATTCACTGCATTTTCCACAACAGGCTGCAGGATCATGCTGGGAACACGCACATTTTCCACATCACATTCCACTTTTTTTGAAAAATGGATGTCACCGGCAAAACGTACATTCAATATATAAATGTAATTATCTACAGCTTCCAGCTCTTCCTCCAACGTGGCATCTTCCTCGCCTTTTTTTACATTGTAGCGAAAAAAATCTGCCATCTTTTCCACAAAGATGCTGGTTTTTTCCGCGTCCTCCATCATGGCAAGCTGTGCTCCTGCATTCAGGGAATTAAAAAGAAAATGGGGATTGATCTGGGACTGAAGATATTTCAGCTGTGCTTCCTTCAGATGCGTTTCCATCAGAAGTTCCCTCTCCATCATCTGCTGCTCTTTTTCCATACTCGCCTTCGTCCTTGCAATATAAAGGCCAAGGTTCTCCACCATGGTATTAAAGGCCCTTGTTACCACTCCAAGTTCATCTTTCGCATCCGTTGGAGGCATCTTTACATTGAAATTTCCCTGACCTACCAGCTGTGCGGTTTCTGCCATGTTGGTCAGCGGACGGAACATCCCCCGTGTTGCCATGATCAGAAGGATCATTCCGCAGACCACTACCAGAAGCATGATCACGGTGTTGCTGATCTCCAGATACTTCATAACTGCCCGGAGTGCTGCATAAGTCTGTGAATTTTCTTTAAAAAGCTGCTTGTTCAGTTCATCCATGGAACTCTGGATATAGCTGTAAAGTTCCAGAGTCTCATCGTATTTCTGTTTATATTTTTCTACATTTCTGCCTCGCTTGGCAGCTACAGTTCCTGCTGTACAGGAAAGGTAGGATTCCGACATCTTGCGGATCTTTTTTTCCAGAAGTTTTACTGAGTCCTCTATGTTCTGGTCATTAAGTTTCTCCAGTTCCTGTCTGTATTTCGCTTCATTCTGGTAATAATCCATCAGTGCCTGGGAACTTTTCACCTTCAGGTACTGGTACATGCTGTCCTGCACATCGTCAAATACCTGCCCCAGTTCTGTGATCTGTGCATTGCTGGCATATACGTCGTCCATCTCCTGCATGGATTTGTTGATCCGCACATAAAACAGCATATTGATGCTGAACAGCAAAGCTGCCAGAACGCCTACTTCGATCACGATCTTGCTTACAAGAGAAAGGTCACTCCACCGGATCTTTTTCATCTGTGCCAGCCTCCCTTCTCATCTTCTCCGCTGCTGCTCTGTCAAGGAAGTTGATATCTACATTATAGAAAGAATTGGTCCTTCCATCCTGGATATAATTGGTAAGTGCCTCGACGCTGTACTGTCCAAGCTGTGTGGTATCCACATCACAGGTAACGGAAATAACACCTTTTTCCACTGCTGCCAGGATATCTTCAGATGTATAATAACCTATGATCTTCACCTTTCCTGCGAGGTTGAAATCCAGCACGGCCTGCCTTGCACATTCTGTCGTTTCCTCGTCCATGCACACCAGAATATCCGGAATATTCCGTTTCTGCTGAAAAATATCCGTGACTGCTTCCTCTGTCTCAAACGTTCCTGTTGACAGAAGATTTCTTCCTTTGATCTCAATGTCTGGAGAACCGGCTGCTGCCTGAACTGCATTGCTGATCTGAGTGTAGATCTGGCTCTCGTTCATATCGTCAATATCCCGTTTCTGAAGGATCAGGATCTTCTTCGTTTCCGAATCCACATATTGGGCAACGACCTCTCCGTAAGCCATGCCCAGCTGATAATCGCTGACTCCAACAAAACTCTGCCGCTTGCTGTGTACCGCATCACTCATAACCGTAACTACCGGAATCCCATTGGTTACAGCAGTATTAATAGCCTCTTCCAGCCCTGCCTCGCCATTGTACTGAAGGATAATGCCGTCCGTTTTTGCAGCAATACTCATGTTCATATAATCCAGTTTATCATAGGAGTTTCCCCTGTCCGGCCCCATAACTTCAAGTAGTACGTTGCTTTCTGCCGCTTTTTTCTTCGCACTGGCGTATACTGCCTGCCAGAACGGGGAATCCGGACTGTCCACGATCATGTCGTACTGATACTGATAGATTCTTTCTGTTTTTTTATTCAGTCCTGCTTTTCCGATCATGCCGTTGTAGTAGGATTCTCCTGTCATGTAGGTAAGTACTGCTGCAGCTGCAAATATCAGCAGGATATAAAATGGTTTCTTTTTCATGTTGTGCTCCATTCTGTCCGTAAAGCATTTTGGGACTAGCTTATCACATTTTCACAGAAAAGTCACCGTTATACATGGATTTCCTGTGCATTTTCATGTTATATTAATAACCATAAACCTACCAAAGGAGGACTTCATTATGACAAACGCAACCAAGCTCGCCCTGGAAGAATCCCTTAAACGCCTGCTTCTTAATAAGCCTTTAGATAAGATCACCATCAACGACCTGACCACAGACTGTGGGATCAGCCGTATGACTTTTTATTATCATTTCAAGGATATCTATGACCTTGTGGAATGGTCCTGCCTGGAGGATGCTAGGATCGCCCTTCAGGGCAAAAAAACTTCTTCTACCTGGCATGAGGGACTTCTGCAGATCTTTGACGCCGTGATGGAGAACAAACCTTTTATCTTAAATGTTTACCGATGCGTAGGACGGGAACAGATCGAAAATTATCTTTTCGCACTGACCTTTGATCTTCTGATGGGAATTGTGGAAGAAAAATCCCGGAATATTTCCATCACTAAAGAACAGAAAATCTTTATCGCAGACCTGTATAAATACAGCTTTGTAGGCATTATGCTGGACTGGATCAAAAATGGCATGAAAGATGATTATCGTGAAATTGCAGATGAGATAGCTATTGCTCTGTACGGGAGCATTGATAATGCAATCCAGAATTTCGCTAAAAAGAATGCACTCTCCAATTTATAAAAGGTCTCCGACAGCCACTTTTCTCCTGTAAAATTTTCAGGCGTTTACAGCATCCCGAATAAAAGTTTATCAAAACTGGCATAATGATAAAAAACTGAACATTTCCGGTGTTTTGTAAATAGATTCTTTTTTTAATCTGAGGTAGTATAGCCTCAACAGAAACAAAGAACACTTCACTTGATACAACTCGTATCCAAACATACAGAAAGGTGGATGTCATATGTCAGATAAAAAAGGATTCATGGGACTTGCAGCGATCGCAGCAGCCGGAGCCGGCGCAGCTATGCTGATGAAAAAAACTAAAGAGATAAACGAAGAGGAAACTTTCCACGTAAAAGAAACTACGGAAAACTACCGCAACACAGAGCGCGGCAAATATGACAAAAACAGCAAAGGCATCTATTACTCCAACGGCAACTATGAAGCTTTTGCCCGCCCGGAGAAACCGGAAGGTGTGGACGACAAACATGCCTATATCATCGGAAGCGGCCTTGCTTCTCTTGCAGCTGCATGCTTCCTGGTAAGAGATGGTCAGATGCCAGGTGAACATATCCACATTCTGGAAGCTATGGATATTGCCGGCGGTGCCTGTGATGGTATCTTTGATCCGTCCAGAGGCTACATCATGCGAGGCGGCCGTGAGATGGAGAACCATTTTGAATGTCTGTGGGATCTTTTCCGCAGTATCCCTTCCCTTGAGAAACCGGGTGCTTCCGTTCTGGATGAGTTCTACTGGCTGAACAAGCATGATCCGAACTATTCTCTCTGCCGTGCAACAGTGAACCGTGGACAAGATGCACATACAGACGGCAAGTTTAATTTAAGCCAGAAGGGCTGCATGGAGATCATGAAGCTGTTTATGACAAAAGACGAAGATCTCTATGATAAGACTATTGAAGATGTATTCGACGATGAGGTATTTAACTCCACATTCTGGCTGTACTGGCGCACTATGTTTGCTTTTGAAAACTGGCACAGTGCACTTGAGATGAAGCTTTACTTCCAGCGTTTTATCCATCATATCGCAGGCCTTCCGGATTTCAGTGCTCTGAAATTTACGAAATATAATCAGTACGAATCCCTGATCCTTCCTATGAAGAAATATCTGGAGGACGCAGGTGTTGACTTCCAGTTCAATACAGAAGTCACAAACGTGATCTTTGATTTCAAGGATGGCAAAAAGATCGCCTCTGCTATTGAATGCAAGGTAAAAGGTATTGAGCAGGGCATTCTTCTTACAGAGAATGATCTTGTTTTCGTCACAAACGGAAGCTGTACAGAGGGCACGATCTATGGTGATCAGAACCACGCACCGAACGGTGATGCAGAAGTTCGTACCAGCGGTGTATGGTCCCTCTGGAAAAATATCGCAGCTCAGGATCCATCTTTCGGACATCCGGAGAAATTCTGCTCAGACATTGCCAAGACCAACTGGGAATCTGCTACTGTCACCACGCTGGATGACCGTATCATTCCTTATATCACCAACATCTGCCAGCGTGACCCACGTACCGGCAAAGTTGTTACCGGCGGTATCGTAAGCTGCCAGGATTCCAAGTGGCTGTTAAGCTGGACCATCAACCGCCAGGGTCAGTTCAAAGAGCAGGATCCTGATAAAGTCTGCGTATGGGTTTACGGACTGTTCACCGATGTTCCTGGCGACTATATCAAGAAACCGATGAAAGACTGCACAGGTAAAGAGATCACTGCTGAGTGGCTGTACCACCTTGGCGTTCCGGTGGATCAGATCGACGATATGGCAGAGAACAGCGCGATCTGCGTTCCGACTATGCTGCCTTATATCACTGCATTTTTCATGCCGCGTACAAAAGGCGACCGCCCGGACGTTATCCCGGATGGCTGTGTAAACTTCGCATTCCTCGGACAGTTTGCAGAGACTCCTCGTGACACCGTATTCACCACAGAGTATTCCGTACGTACTGCAATGGAAGCTGTATATGGTCTTCTGGGTGTAGATCGTGGTGTTCCGGAAGTATGGGGAAGCGTTTACGACATCCGTGAGCTCCTTGACAGCTCCGTGAAGCTGATGGATGGAAAATCTCCTCTCGAGATCCAGCTCCCAGGACCGCTTAACGCACTGAAGAAACCGCTCCTCAATGTTGTGAAGGGAACTGTGGTTGAGAAGGTACTGCGGGATCATAATGTGCTGAAGGATTATATGTAAAACATAAAATGCAAACGCAGGACAGTCAGGGAAATATTGTGCTTGAAGCTTATGGCTTCCTTAATTCGGTTAAAACCTGGTTATAAAATTTAAAAATAATAATTAAGCCTCAGGTTCACAGATAGATGGCATTATTTCATCTTCTGTGAAACCTGGGGCTCTTTTTATCGCTATTCGTCTATGCAGTCCTCTCTGTCCATACATCCGTCACAGTGGGCATTTTTGCAGAAAATTTTTTCATTCTGCGTTCTCTGCCACCAGAGACATAATGACCGGAAGATCGGTACCAGTTTCATTCCATTTTCTGTCAGACTGTACTCCACACGAAGAGGAACTTCATTATAAGCAATCCGTTCCACAACTCCATACTCCTGCAGTTCCCTGAGCACAGAACTTAATACTGCATCACTGACTCCATCCAGTTCTTTTTTGATATCTCCGAACCGTACAGCTCCTTTTCGATACAGTGTTCCTACGATCCTTGTTTTCCATTTTCCGCTGACAGCTTCCAGGGCAGCTTCCAGCGGGCAGCCAAAATCTTTTTCCAGTTTACGTACATACATATGTGGAAACTCTCCCTTCTTTTTTTATGATTATAGCATCACTATTCTTTTTCTCATATACTCATAAAAAACTGAGCGGCTTTTTTCTTATTCCTATTTCACATAAGGCATGCTTTAAAATAGCTTGGTGTGGAAAAAGTTCTTTTTCCAAGACCAATACCTGTTTTCTTTTCCTGCACTGGTTTTTCCTTTACATAACGATCCACAAAATATCGGAGAAGAGCTGCTCCTGTAGGTGTGCAGATCTCTCCGTCGATATCCCCGGAATCATAAGGAAGTTCTCTTAAAATATTGGCTGTTGCAGGGGCAGGTACCGGAAGGATTCCATGGGCACACTCAATAGTTCCATTTCCTACATGGATTTCTGATGCCAGAATCTCTGATGGTTTCAGTTCTTCCAGGATCGAGCACACTGCTGCAATATCTGCAATCGCATCCATAGCTCCTACTTCATGAAAATGTACTTCACTGACTGTACAGGAATGTGCTTCTGATTCTGCTGCTGCGATGATGTCATAGATATCACGGATGTTCTTCTTTACACGGTCAGAAGCGTGAAGATGGTTTACAATGGAATCAATATCTGCCATTGTCATGTGATGATGGCCATGATTCCCGTGATGATGTTCTTCACAATGCGCATGTTCCTCATGATGTTTTGCCTCACTGTGTGCATGTTCCTCATGATGATGATCCACATTCTCCTCGATCTGTCCATGAACTCTTACAGTCATGGCATTTCCCTGAATTCCGTACTTTTCTTTTTTCTCCAGAACATATTCCACCCCAGGAATCTCCATATGATTCAGTTTATCAAGCATGGAGTCTTTATCCGGTACCAGTTCCATTAATGCCGCACCGATAATATCTCCTGCTGCACCTTTATCGCACTGAAAAAATAATTCGCACATGTTTCTTTCCTCCAATTTCCGGCCGCAGCCTCTTTTTTCTATCTTCTGTGGTTGATCATGCTGGCCAGACAGCCTGCACCAAATCCATTGTCAATATTTACCGTACCAACTCCATTTGCACAGGAATTCAGCATGGACAGAAGTGCTGCCACTCCATGAAATGACGCCCCATATCCCACGCTTGTAGGTACTGCGATCACGGGACATTCTGCAAGTCCTGCTACAACACTGGCAAGTGCCCCTTCCATTCCCGCAATAGCAATGATCACATTTGCCTGCATGATATCATCCAGATGTGCCAGGGTTCTGTGGATTCCTGCCACTCCAACATCATAAACACGCTGTACTTTATTTCCCATGGCTTCCGCTGTCCATGCTGCTTCCTCTGCCACCGGGATATCACTGGTTCCGCCGGTAACGATCAGAATAGTTCCAAGCCCATCTGGTTCCGGCATTTTCCCGACCATTCCGATATGGGATTCTGCTTCATAACGAAGAGGGTATTTTTCGCTGATCTTCTCTGCTGCTTCTCTATATAAACGGGTGATAAGAATGTTTTCCTGGCCTGCCTTCATCATGGAACCAATGATCCCGATCATCTGCTCCGGTGTTTTTCCGGCTCCGTAAATGACTTCTGCATTGCCCTGTCTGATCTCCCTGTGATAGTCGATATTTGCATAGCCGATATCTTCAAACGGCTTCTTTTTCAGTTTCAGAGCTGCGTCCTCCACTGAGATCATTCCTTCTTTTACTTCCTTGAGAATTTCTTCTATCTGCATAAAACCTGCCCCTTTATCTTCATTTCGTCTGCCTGTGCAGATATTTTTTAGCAAAAAGGACACAGCTGAAAACCAACTATGTCCCTTTCACATTTATGGGATTCAAATTTAACAAATATGGGATTACAAATTCATCGGAACTGTATGTTCCTGTTTTTCTTACATCTCGCGGATGATATCCAGTGCAAGAGTTCCTACAGCTGTGGCATGCGCTTTGCATCCAGGGATTCCAGCTGTTACATAAGCAGCTTTTTCTGCTTCTCCTGCAAGTTCTTTCGGATCACCCATTTCCATTGCACACGCAACTGCAGCCGGAATCACTGCGTTGAGAATGTTGCATCCGGAAAGGGCAAGATCATCCATAACTGCTGCCGCCATTGGTACTGACCATGCTACATCCTGGCACTCGCCCTGGCATACTTTCGGGATCACATCATGAACAAAGCCTGGCATAACAGCCTTCTTGTCACCCATGGTAACTGTTACATCTGCATAGGCATCAAATGACCAGTATTTCTTTACCAGCTTCGCAGTACGTCTTGCTGCGCTGTGAAGATTCTCTACTTTGACTGTAACTTTCTCGCCTGTCATGGCTGTAAAGATCTCACCGGCTCTGTCATCTACAAGATTCAGTCTGTCATCATCCAGTTTCTTTACAACCTCTGCAAGTGTTTTTCCTGCAAGAAGCTGCTCATATGTGTATTCTGCTTTCTCATAGATAGCCTTTGTAACTCCTGGCATGGTAGCTTTGATCATAAGTTTTGTTACACGGCCGTTTCTTACCTCGTCTGCTTTTCTTGCAAGCAGGTTCAGACTGACGATGGAGGACTCCGGATTCAGGGAATTCTCGCATCTTTCCGCAACGAGAGCTTTTGCAATCTTCGCTTCGTCTGCATCTTCCTCAAGAAGTGCCTTCATTGCCACGATCGCATATGCACCCTGATGTCCAAGCGGTGCATTGACCGGGCTGGAAGAAAATCCTGTTGAGAATGGCTCCTTAAAGCATGCAAGGATTTCTGCCAGTGCCATCATGCCGATAACAGACGGACCGCCGATATCTTTCAGGATCAGGCCGATATCTCCCACAAGCTGTGCTGTATCAAATTCCTGATCTGTTACATGCATATGGAGTTTTTCCGGAAGACCTGCTGCCTTGACTGCTGCTTTTCCAACAAGTCGTACCGATGTTGTACGGCCGTAATTTCCTTCTCCCTCCGGCACCTCTGCATCCGGATGGATGATCTCAAGAATCGCTGCTGCTCCGAACAGTGCTGCCCAGAATGGACTTGGAGCCATTCCTGCTCCTGCCATTGCATCCAGCATTGCCTGTGTTCCGATCTGTGCACCCTTTTCAGCCATTACCGGCCAGATGATATCTTCGCCAAGTCTGCTGTGTCCGTAAAGAGGTCCGCCGCCTACGTTTGCCGGTAAGTTATGTCCGTCAACCGGTGAAAGTTCACCGTTCATCATTGCCTGATTAATGGCAAGTACTGCCGGAAATGCTGAGATCTTGCTGTTCATCTTTGATGTAGGAATGGCACTGACTCCGCATCTGTCAACACCTGCCAGCATACGGCATGTTGCTCCAAGTTTTCTGTTTCCGGCCGGAATTCCAACCTGTGCTGCTGATCCTGCAAGATACATTTCCACAGCAACGATCAGTGCTGCATTCGCTCCGTCCGCTCCGGATGCTTTTGCTGTTGCAATGGCTTTTTTCAGGATGGTTTCTACAGGAAGATGTCTCACATCTGCGAATTTGATGGAAACTGTTCCTCCTCCCAGAAGCTCCTCCACGATCACGTTTGCTACAGTATGAACTGCAATGTTTACCATACCATGTCCACCTGCAAGTGCCTCGATACGGTCGTTTGTCAGATGTGATGCATTGGCGGCAGCCGCTGTCTGGGCTGCTGTCAGAACTTTACATTTGTCTCTACCCACGTCTTTTCCTCCTTGGTCTCTCAGGTCTTTTCAGATCCTGATCTCATTTTTATCTTCGTGAAATACCTCGGCAATATACCCCGTCAGTTTCCGTAAAGGTATGGTTATGCCTTCTTTCTCCTGAAGAAACTTTTTTAAACTGGCACAGTTTTCGTACTCTGGCCGGGCATTAGCCGTGTCATCATCGATCACCTTGCCTTCTACCTGAAATTCATAGGTGGCTCTGGCAGTATGTATGGCAATATTTTTTCTCAGGATCGACACATTGGTGTGGCGATGACAGGTTTCGATCCTGTGCCAGCCGGAAGAACCGCACTCCTCTACGATCACCCTTTCAATGGCATCTGCGTCTTTTTCCCGTGCATCCACAAAGACCATATAGGATGGTCTGTTCTTCTTGGTAACTGCACTGACGACCTGCACATTTTTTGCTCCGGCCTCATAAAAGCTTTCTATTACACTACCTATGATCTCTCCGTTCAGATGATCTACCTGAATGAGAAAAAGCAGTCCTTCCTTCGAATATAAAATCGTTTTCACCCTCTTTTCATAAAGTGTTTCCGCTACATGTGAATGGATTCGCTCCAGTCATCTTCATCGTAAACAAAGTCTTTCATCTCTCCATCCATCATGCTTCCGTCAAGTGAGCTGCCATGTCCGGAAGAACAGCCTTCCATCATGAGTTCTTCATCATCCGGAACCGGATCACTCATCACTGAGCTTCCTTTCCATTTCATTGGTGCCCACCAGCAAAGCTCTTCTCTGGTGCTGTCAGGCACATCCTTTCTTCGCAGCTTCATAAAGAAATCTGCTGTTTCCGGATTTGATGCAATAATATTCATATCTCTGTTGAAATTTTTTCCGGAATATTCATATGTCCGTAAAATGTCCCCGCCAAATTCATAATAAAACTGTTTCCGGATTCCGCACTGCCACAGAACAGCAGCAACTTTATCTGATGGATTCAGATATTTTTCGAGATATTTTTCTCTCTTTTCTTCCGGTACAATGTGAATGATCTCTGATGCTCGCTTCATTGTCCCACCTTCTCCATTTCTGTCCGGTCTGGCACATTTCGCCGATTCCGGAACAACTGATCTTTCTTGTTTCCCCCGGGTTTTTATATAAGTCATTATAAGATTTAATCGTTTTTCTACAAGATACTTGCCATTTAATTAGACACTTATAATTTTGTTGGAACTATACTTGTAAATTTATTTGTTCTGTGTTATAAGACATTTTTATATCATTGTGTCTATTATTTAAAACTAATGTTTTGTAAAGTTACTTGCCTGTTTTTAGTTTCGACTGTATAATCCTTGTTATATTATTGTGGAAAAATCTCCGGCAGACTGCCGGTAGAAAAAGGAGCTGACCTATATGTATAAACCCAAAATGGAAAAAGACATCCGCTGCCCGCTGGAATACGGCCTGGATGTTTTTGGCGGCAAATGGAAATCACGGATCATCTGTGTTCTGGCAGATAAGGAATTTCTCAGATACAGCGTGATCCGCAAGGAAATGTGCAATATCACAGATGCAGTGCTGGCTACTACACTGAAAGAGCTGATCCGGGACGGGATCGTAAACCGGAAACAGTATGATGAGATCCCGCCGCGTGTAGAATATTCTCTTACAGAAAAAGGTAAATCTGTAGTTCCTATCCTTCAGAGCATCTGTCAGTGGTCAGGAATCTACTACAAGGAGCCGACAGAAAATCAGATGTCCCAGTGTCAGAAATGTGACTATCATAACTAAGGAGATTTACAGATGCTGAAATTTACAGAAGACAAAATTTTTACACAGGAGCAGGTACAGGAGCTTTTTCTCTCTGTTGGCTGGATCTCCGGGCAGTACCCGGAACGATTATATCAGGCACTGATGCATTCCTCTACTGTTCTTACAGCCTGGAATGATGATCAGCTGGTAGGACTGATCCGGGTTCTGGATGATACCTCCATGCTGGCGCAGATCCATTATGTTCTGGTCCATCCGGATCATCAGGGCCAGGGGATCGCCGGAAAAATGCTGGAACTTATTAAAGAAAAATACAAAGATTTCTTTTATCTGGAAGTTATGCCGGAAGAGAGCAAAAACGCTGCTTTTTACACAAAACATGGTTTTCATATTATGGAAGATGGCGTTGCAATGCAGATCTGCAATCCCCAAATGTTCTGACAGACCACTCTGAAATTTATGAGTGACTCATAAAATGACTAATATCTTCCATTTCCTGAGCTTATTTCCTATAATGACCTCAGTTCACGGGAAATGAACGCCTTACCTAAAAATACCAATATTTGTTCAGGAAACGGAGGAATCTTATCATGACTATTACAGAAAACACAGCCAAAATTTTAAAGAGCTGCATGTGGGATCTTGCCACATGTGCAGACAACGAACCGAACGTAGTGCCGGTTGCGTTCAAAGATATCTCAGATGATGGAAAACTGATCGTTGGTGATGTTTTTCTTGACACTACACTGAAAAATATCGCTGCAAACGGCGGAAAAATTGCCATTTCCGCATACAACGCAGAATCCCTGGAAGGCTATCAGATCAAAGGAACTGCAGAGTATATCACCAGCGGCACAATCGTTGATACCTTCAAAACCATGGTAGAGACCATGTTCAAAGGTGCTGCAACAGCAAAAGGTGCACTTGTGATCACCCCGACAAAAGTGATCGTCACAACTCCTGGTGCTGATAATAAGAAAGAGCTGTAAATATATATCTACATCCATCTGAGCCTGCACCCGCACTCAGTACAGCAATCCCCCTGAATACCTCTCGCGCAGTATTTCAGGGGGATTTTTTTATTTTATATATTTTTCTATGATACACTTATGTTCTTTGTTTTTCCGATCATAATTGACTCCTACCAGAAGAAGATTTCCCTGATACTCTTCCAGACTCTGGCAGTATTCTTTTTTTCTAATCTGATTTATTGCACCTTTCGCACTTTTATCCCATTTCAATTCAACAACAAGAGCCGGCTTATCCGGAAATCTTTTCCGTGGAATGAATACAAGATCTGCAAATCCTTTTCCTCCGGCAAGTTCACGATGTACTGTATAAAAATTTCTCGCCGCATATAAAGCAAGAGAGATTGTATAACTTAAAGCATTCTCATCATTATACTGAATATGCAATGTCTCGAAATGAGCTTTTCGCATACTATCTGCTACCTGCTCCGTTCTTCCCTGCCAGATTGCATTAAGAGTATCTGCGGAGTCTTTCAGTGCTTTGGAAACTTCACCCCAGTCAGAAACCGAAACTGCATTTACGTATTCTGACCGAACTTCACCATTTGGAATAAATACACACTTATTCTGGCCGTCATATCCTAGATATCCAAGATGGATCAGAAGCGTCAGGACATCATCTTCTGTCCGGAAAGTTGCCATATCGTTAGTAAAACTTCCTGTATTTACAGGAACTTTTTCACCTGCGATCATACTCAGTACATCATCTTTCAGGCCATCAAAATTCATATCAATATAAACCTGAAGTGCTTCAAAAGTTTCCGTCTGGTTCCAGTAATTTCCAATCTTTCCAAAACGCATGCAGTTTACAACAGAACGTGGACTGTACACAGATGGTTCTTCCTCAAACGAATATCCGTCATACCAGTTCTTCACATCTTCCATTTCCATTCCGTATTTTTCGCATAGATCCTTCACCTCTGTTTCCGTGAAGCCAACGTAAGGCGCAAGCGGTCCTGGATCGATCATGGAAAATTCGTCAAACATGTTTAAAGCAGAATGGGTTCCATACTTCTTTACCGGCAGGATTCCCGTCATATAGGCCAGATGGATATATCCTTTATCTTTCATCAGATTACGCAGAAAATCAAGATATCGTTCCTGAGCTTCTTTATCTGTCTTATATTCCCGAAAGATACAGTCCCACTCATCAATAATGATCACAAAGGGCCTTTTCGTCTGATTGTATACATCCTGCATGGTTCTGGCCAGATTTTTGTCATCAAAATATCGGAAATCCGGATATTTTCCCAGCATATCCCAGAGGACACTTTTCTGGATCAGTCCAATCATCTCATCCATGTTTTTGCTCTGGCTTAAAAATTCCTGCATATTCAAAAAAATTGTTTCATATTTATTCAGATATTTCTGAAAATCCGGACTTTGAGAAATTTCAAGATGGGAGAAAATTTCTTCTGCATCACATTCGCAGCTGTAATACGCATTCAGCATACTGGCTGCCATGGATTTTCCGAATCGTCTTGGCCTGCTGACGCAAAGGTATCCCTGCATAGTATTGATCACTCTGTTGGTATATTTCAGCAATCCTGTTTTATCAATGTATATCTCAGAATTCACCATCTTCTGAAATGTTTCCATGCCTGGATTCAGATAATTGCCCATGATTTTCCCTCCAATCCTGCTCTGCTGACACAGATTCTATTTTACAACATCTGCTATTATTATATCACAAAAAATCTGTCAGCCACCCAGGTATACAAACTTTGCAATCCGTAGAGTTTTATTTTTCCAGTGTCTCATTCATACTTCCGGATCGGAAGCCCTGGAGATCCAGTGTCACGTAGGAGAATCCCAGAGTGCGGAATTTCTCTGTGATCTTTGTTCTTGTCTCGTTGTCTGCAATCTTCAGGATATCATCTGCCGGAACTTCGATCCTTGCCATTGTTCCATGAATGCGTACACGGAACTGATGGAAACCAAGATCCAACAGAAACTGCTCAGCCTGGTCTACCATATGGAGTTTTTCTTCCGTGATGGTTTCGCCGTATACAAATCTGGATGCAAGGCAGGCAAAGGACGGTTTGTTCCAGGTTGGAAGATTCATATCTCTGGAAAGCTCTCGGATCTCTTCTTTATAGAGGCCAGCTTCCTGAAGAGGGCTTCGCACGCCCAGTTCCTGGATAGCTCTTTTTCCCGGGCGGTAATCGCCTAAGTCATCCATATTGGAACCTTCCACGATCATATTCATATTGTGCTCTCTTGCTGCTTCCCAGAGTTTTGTAAAAATGGCTTTTTTACAGATGTAGCAGCGGTCTGGTGGATTCTGACGGAAGCCCGGAATGTCAAATTCATTGATCTTGCAGACTTCCTGTTTGATATGATTCTCCTGACAGAAATCTTCGGTTTCTTTCAGCTCTCTGTCTGTAAAGGAGCATGGACATGCGGTAATTGCCATGGCTTTGTCGCCAAGTGTCTCCTGCGCGGCTTTCAGCAAAAATGTGGAATCTACGCCGCCGGAAAAAGCTACGGCTACGCTTCCAAGGGAACGGAGGATATCCTGGAGTTTTCTGTATTTTTCTTCAAGTGTGATGTTATCTGTTATTGGCATGTGTTCTGTCACCTCGTGTTTTATAAAATATTATTTATACCAAATCTGAATCTGTAATTTTCAGATTTTCCTTTATTCACATAATTCCCCAATGCTATGTTTCTATTATTGTAAACGATACCTTTTTGCCATACAAGCATTTTCTGTCTGACAGATATACTATGAAATTTATAAGTATATCCGAACCATCTGTCCAGAACATAAACGTTCTGTAAAATTATCTTTCTCAGAATTTTTATAGATTTTCTCCAACATAAAATAAGACCGGAAATACAGCATATGCCACACTTCCGGTCTTTCTACTTTTAAAAATTACATCTCGATCACATCAAGATCATCCGGAATAAACAGATTTCCGTGATAATACTCTCTGCCTTCTGCTCCGTAAAGTTCTTTACGGTTCTTAATGTTCTTATCCTCTGTGTGATACAGTACCAGGTTCTTCACGCCAAGCTGCTCGGCAAGCTCGCTGGCATCCTTAACTGTGGAATGATGTTTCTCATAAGGATTGAAGATGTCGCGCTGTCCATACAGACAGAACGCTTCATGGAACATCCAGTCGCTGCCCTTTGCATATTTCTCTTCACATTCGTTGTATGGCTCATCTCCACAGCATGTCAGCACCTTGTTATCGCCGTAGATCATCTGGAAACCGAACTGTTTCGCCTTGGTGGAGCCGATATCGAAGAACGTTACTTTCTTATTGAGAATCGTTTTCTCCTCGCCGTCTTTTACCTCGATCAGATGAAGTCTGTCGCCGATGTACTGTGTCTCTTTCTTGTTGAGAAGCTTAAATGCCATATCTTTCAGAAGTCCGATCACCTCATCATGAGCATAGATATTTGCCTCTCCCTGATAAGCACCTTTCTTCATATTCTGGCAGATGATACGGATGACCCACACGATTCCCATGATATGGTCAACGTGCTTATGTGTAACAAATATCTCATGAACATCCATCAGATCTACGCCTGCTTTCTTAAGCTGGGAAAGCACAGTGTTTCCACCGCCGCCGTCAACCAGAAAATGGCCGTACTCATCGCTGAGCACGAAACATGTATTATAGCACTCTGTTACCAGTGCGTTACCTGTTCCAAGCATGGTTAATTTCATTGTTTTTTCTCCTCCTCATATATCACAGCGAATTTCTGCAGTTAGCCACCTGCTGCACTCTCGCCACCTGACCGACTGTAACCTGTTGTAAAATCATATACTTACCTGACAGCCTGGTATTTTCTCTGTTTTTCTGTGTTTTTCGTGTCTCATGATAACATTAAGGAGAAATATTTTCAATAAAA
>CAVBVT010000008.1:0-42394 GCA_963598855.1 Eggerthellaceae bacterium | reverse complement strand
CAGAAAATCTTATGGGACTGCCATATGCACTCCTCTTTTTCCGCAGATTCCGATACGCCGATGGAAGAGATGATCCAGACTGCCGCAGAGCTGGGGCTTAAGGGAATCTGTTTTACTGAACATTTCGATCCGGATTATCCTGATACTCCGGAGGATCTTGATTTTTCGCTGGATATCCCTGCATACTGTCAGAAGCTTGAGCGTCTTGCAGATGCTTTTAAAGACCAGATCCATGTCAACTTCGGGATCGAGCTTGGGCTTCAGCCTCATCTTGCAGAATCTTTTTCTGCTCTTCTGAAAGAAGTTCCTTTTGATTTTGTCATCGGTTCTTCCCATGTGGTGCATGGATATGATCCTTATTATCCTTCTTATTTTGAAGGCCGTAAGGATTCTGCCTGCTATATGGAATATTTCGAATCCATCCTGGAAAACATCGCTGTTTTTGACGAGATGGATGTATACGGACATATTGACTATGTAGTACGCTATGGTCCGAATCAGAACCGTCAGTATTCTTACGGAAGATATAAGGAGATCCTGGATGAGATCCTGCGGACGCTGATCCGGAAGAATGTGGGAATCGAGCTGAACACAGGCGGCTATCATTACGGACTTGGGGAACCGAACCCATGCGTCAATATTATCCGGCGTTACCGTGAGCTTGGCGGTGAGATCATCACCATCGGAGCAGATGCTCATACTCCGGACAAGATCGGCTATGCTTTTGACAAGGCGGCTGATGTTCTCCACGAATGTGGATTTTCCTATTATACTGTGTTTAAAAACCGCCAGCCGGTTTTCCACAAACTGTAGATTTTACTTATTATACTGATATTAATTCATTAAGGAGGAGGAATACTTAATATATGTCAACAAAAAGACTCCAGAAAAAGAAAGCTGCCATGCAGTCAAAGAAAGATAAGCAGCTGAAAAAGAATACTGCTTCAACTGCCGCAAAAAAATTTGCGACTTCGAAAGTTGAACCGAAGAAGGTTGAGACTTCCAGGACTGAAGCGGTTAAGATCGAGACTTCTAAGACGGAACCGATCAAGGTTGAAACTACTAAAACTGAACCGATTAAAGTCACTACTTCCAAGACAGAACCAATCAAAGTCGAGACCTCAAAAACCGAACCGATCAAGGTTGGAACCTCTAAAACTGAACCGATTAAAGTGGAAACTGCAAAAACCGAACCGGTCAAAGTCGGAACTGCAAAAACCGAGCCAGCGAAAGTAACTACTTCCAAAACGGAACCTCTGAAAGTTGAGACTTCCAAAGAGGACACCGCCTACGATGCTCTCTACGAGAAGCGTCTGAACCACTACTACAACGATCTGAAATGGCTTTACTGCGAACTGTTCCGCGATCATCCGGAAGTTGCCGGCACATTCTCAAGCCTTACAAAAAAAATGAAAGAAATCTACCGCGAACGTTCTCTTTCCATGAAGGAAGCCGACCAGAATTGTGCTGTAAATCCGGACTGGTTCCGCAAAACCACTTTCATAGGAATGGCTGTAAATCCTGCTGATTTCGCAGATACCCTTTCCGGACTGTCCAATAAGCTGGACTATGTCAGCGAATGCAAGGCCGATACTCTGTACCTGACAGATCTTTTCCAGGCAACCTCCAACTGCTCTCTTCGCATTATCCCGGAGATCGGAACTTCCGAAGATCTGCACGCCCTTGCAGCTAACTGCCAGAAAGCAGGCATCCGACTGGCCCTTGAGATCCCGTTAAGCCTTTCTGTGGACGATCCACAGTCCGGTGCACCATGTGTACTCCAGACTCCGGCATTCTTTAATGCAATGCTTCTCCAGATCCTGGAGCTTGCAAATGAAGGCACTTCTGTATTCAGCCTCGGCGTTCTTCCTATGATGGACAGTGAAAACCTCTGGAAACTGCATTCTCTTCTCCGTATGACACGTATGGTCTGCGAGATCGTATGCCCTGGAGTTCTTCTTCTTGGTGAAACAGACCGCACACCTTCCGAAGCAGCTGCATTTAGCGGAACTTCCGATATGCCGGAACTTCATATTGTAAGCAGCACACAGCTGATGTCCGATATCTGGCACACTGTTGCCACAAAAGATGCTTCTCTTCTCCGTCACGGAATTGATAACACAGCAGATCTTCCTCATGCACCTATATTCCAGAATTATCTCCGCAGCCGCAACACAGTGCGCTGGAACCTGGACTATGATTTTCTGAAAGACAGTTTCATCACAGAAGGTCCTCACAGAGATTATCTGAATGAATTTCTCTCAGGTACTTTCCCGGATTCTTTTGCCAGGGGCGAGATTTACGTAAATCCGGAGACTGAAGAATCAGAGCTTTGCGGAACAACCGCTTCTCTTTCCGGAATCGAGCGTTTTGATTACGAAGGAAATGCTGATGGCGTCAGCCGCGGAATCCGCTATGATGTAACACTCCATGCACTGCTTCTTTCCCTTCCTGGAATCCCGGTACTTCGAAGCGGTGATGAAGTCGGACAGCTAAACGACTATACCTACAAGACCAGCCCGGATAAAGCCGCAGACCCTCGCTGGCTCCACAACGGACGCTTTAACTGGACACTTGCCCGGAACAGAGCTGATGCTGAAACGATCCAAGGACGCATCTTCAACAATCTGGAACAGCTGGAAAACACCCGTGCCAGCCATCCGGTATTTGCTTCTGGAGTTCCTGCGCACACACTGGAGACCTGGGAAAAATCCCTCCTTGCTCTGGTAAGAGAAACTTCCGAAGAGAAACTGATCTGCATCTACAACTTCAGTGATCAGGACAAAGTAGCCTGGATCAACGAACAGGACGGTACTTACACAGATCTCCTCACAGGCGTTCAGAGAGACGCACAGGCTGTGGAAATCCCTGCATTTGGATTTATCTGGCTTATGCAGACTAAGTAACTGATTTGTCCTTTTTTCCATAACAAAAGACACTGTCCATTCCAGGCAGTGTCTTTTTCATTTTTCGTATGATTCTATTTTCTCAGTTTGTCAATAAATGCCGCAAATTTTCCCTGCTCACCTTTATCCAGTGACCTGCTGTAAATATTCTTGATCCAGGCTGTGATCACTTCGATGAGGATCGGTGAAAACGTCATCAGAAGGAATACCAGGATGATCATTCCGAATTCCAGTGAACCAAGTGTCAGCAGGTTCTGCAATATTACAGCTGCCGCAAAAAAGATCACCTGCATACTGTAAATGATCACCTTTCGATAACGGTTCAGCGGCGCATATACAGTCTTTAACGCAGCCATATAGTTCCATCCTGTCACAAGGACACAGGCTGTATTCAGCATCAAATTGGAATGGTATACATTCTGACATACCAGCATTACCGTAAATACACATCCTGTGATAGTGACAGCAGCCGGAAACGCATTCATAAACACATGCCGCAGGAATGTATGGTCGATCTTCTCATAGTTATTCTCCTGCGCCAGAAGAAATGTAGGGATACCAACTGCACAGGCACTGATCAGTGACATCTGGATCGGCTCAAAGGGATAGGAATCCCCGAAAAAGATCGTGATCAGCGACAGCAGTACAGAAAAGATCGTCTTGATCAGGAACATGGAAGCTGCGGTCCGGATATTGTTGACTACGCGGCGTCCCTGGTTCACGATCTCCGGCATTGCCGCAAAATTGGAGTCCAGAAGAACCACATTTGCAATATTCTTGGCAGCATCACTTCCCTCTGCCATGGCAATACTGCAGTCTGCCTCTTTAAGAGCCAGAACATCGTTCACACCATCACCGGTCATTGCAACGGTATGCTTCTGTGCCTGGAGGGATTTCACCATCGCCTGCTTCTGCTGCGGTGTTACACGGCCAAATACACTGTATGTGGCAACTGCCTCATCCATCTCTTCCTGCGTTGTTATGGTAGTCGCATCTACATACTGCTCTGCATTTTTCAGCCCTGCACGCTTCGCAATAGCGGAAACGGTCACAGGATCATCGCCTGAGATCACTTTCAGGTCAACACCCTGACTTTCAAAATATGCCAGCGTGTCCGGTGCCTCTGCACGGATCACATCTGTAAGAAGGAGAAGTCCTACCGGCTCAAGCCCTGCCGGAATCTCAGTGCCTTCATTTACATTCTCACTGTGGGCAACAACCAGAACACGGAGTCCCTCTTCTGCAAAACCGCTGCAGTATTCCAAAAGCTCCGGATTTCCTTCCGGGAAAAGGAACTGTGCAGCACCCATCAGATAGGTTCCTGCATCTGTAAAAGCAGCTCCACTGTACTTCCTGTCAGAAGAGAACGGGATCACATGATCCAGTTCCATATCCTGAGATACCTTAAATCGTGCCCGAAGCGCATCTGCAGTAGCATTCTGATCCTTCAGAACAGAAAGAAGATTTCCCATGATATGCTCGATCTCCTGGATCTTCGCAGAATCTTCCTGACTATGTCTCTCTGCACCAGTTTCAGACTCTTCCTGTGGTGAGATAATCGAACTCCCATCCTCTTTCGCGATCGCTTCCGCGTCTGAAACTGCTGAAATTTTATGAGCAGTCGAAGCCTCAGACAGATCAGAACTTTTAGTTCTATCGTTATTACTTTCTCCAGACTCAACCTCATTTCCTGATGTTTCATCGGAAATCTCATCATATACCGGCGGATAGCTCTCCACTGCTTCCACGCACATGGTTCCCTCTGTGATGGTTCCTGTCTTATCCAGACAAAGTGTATCCACACGTGCCAGAGTTTCAATGCAGTAAAGCTCCTGTACAAGAGTCTTCTTCTGTGTCAGTTTCAGCGCACCCAGAGTCAGGGCCACACTGGTCAGAAGAACAAGCCCTTCGGGGATCATACCAAGAACTGCTGCCACCATATTGACTACAGAATCCCGGATACTATCTCCCACAAAAAAATATTGTTTATAAAAAAGCATCGCACCAAGGGGCACGATAATAATACTGATCACCTTCAGGATCGCATTCAGGGAATTACGAAGCTCTGAATTATGACGCTTGAATTCCTTCGCCTCACTGGTGATCCTGGAAGCATAATTGTCGCTTCCTACATGAATGATCTGGCAGCAGGCCTGACCTGCCGTCACAAAGCTTCCGGAAAAAAGCTCATCCCCCGGATTCTTCGGCAGGTTATCTGCCTCACCTGTAAGCAGGGATTCATTTACTTCCAGATTTCCTTCTAGGATCTTCGCATCTGCCGGTACCTGTTCCCCGGCCTTCAGGAAGATCAGATCGTCCACAACCAGTTTCTCTGTGGAGATCTTCCATTTTTTTCCTTCACGCAGAACCACAGTCTTGGATTCTGTCAGGATCGCCAGCTTGTCAATGGTCTTCTTGGCACGGATCTCCTGAATGATTCCAATTACCGTATTAATAAAAATGATTCCTACAAACATGGAATTCTTATAGGAACCAACCAGCAGTACGAGAACCAGCAGCACCAGGTTCAGAAAATTGAAGAATGTGAGTGTATTCTCCAGAATGATCTGCTTATAAGTCCTGGTGTTGGGGTTTTCGTTATTATTTACCTGGCCCTGCGCAATTCTCTCCTGAACTTCTTCATTCGTAAGTCCTGTCATGCGTCTACTTACCTGTCCTTTCAATGGCTTACGGTTTCCATTCGCGCGAAGCTTGCTCATGCCACGGTTATGATCTTAAATATGAGGAAATTAATACTCCTCTTCTGTGTCCTCTTCTCCTTCATGGATATCAGACTTCGGTTTGGAAAGACCCTCGATCTTAATGTGATGTTTCTCTGCGTAGTCCCAGAGAGCTGCATGAATTGCTTCCTCAGCAAGAAGGGAGCAGTGGATCTTTACTGGCGGAAGTCCGTCCAGTGCCTCCATAACAGCCTTGTTGGTTACTTCCATTGCTTCTTCAATGGTCTTGCCCATTACAAGCTCTGTTGCCATGCTGCTTGTCGCAACTGCTGCGCCGCATCCAAATGTTTTAAATTTGCAGTCTTTGATAATATGAGTTTCGTCATCAATATCAAGGAATATTCTCATAATATCACCGCATTTAGCATTTCCTACAGTACCCACGCCGCTTGCGTTCTCAATCTCACCTACATTACGTGGATGCTGAAAATGATCCATTACTTTTTCACTATACATTATTTTTTCCTCCTGGCAAGTGTTTTTATTATTTTTTCTGCTTTTTAATAAAATCTTCATATAATGGAGACATGCTTCTTAAGTTTGCAGTAATATCTTTCAGTTTATCTACTACAAAATCAACATCCTCCATTGTTGTCTCCTCGCTTAATGTCATACGGAGAGATCCGTGTGCGATCTCATGAGGAAGTCCGATAGCCAGCAGAACATGTGACGGATCAAGAGAACCGGATGTACATGCAGATCCGCTGGATGCGCAGATTCCGAAGTTGTCAAGCATCAGAAGAAGGGACTCACCCTCGATGAACCGGATACTTACGTTTACGTTGTTTGGAAGACGTTTTACTTTATCTCCGTTAAGACGTACATACGGGATCTCTGTGAGGATTCGATTGATCATATGATCTCTGATCTCGATCTCCTTGGCTGTACGCTCTTTCATGGATTTATTTGCACGCTCTGCTGCAAGACCGTATCCTACGATTCCAGGAACGTTCTCTGTACCTGCACGACGTTTTCTCTCCTGTGCTCCGCCATGTACGAAGGAACGGATCTTAACGCCTTTACGGATGTAGAGGAAACCGATTCCCTTCGGTCCGTTGATCTTATGTCCGCTGGAGCTGAGCATATCGATATTGAACTCATCTACATTGATCGGGATCTGGCCGAATGCCTGAACTGCATCTGTGTGGAAAAGGATTCCATGCTCACGTGCGATCTGGCCGATCTCTTTCAACGGCTCAAGAGTACCGATCTCGTTGTTGGCTGCCATAACGGAAATCAGGATGGTCTCCGGTGTGATGGCTTTCTGAAGCTCATCCAGGTTGATGAAACCGTTCTCATCAACATCAAGATATGTGATCTTTGCCCCGCGCTCTTTCTCCAGATACTCGCAGGTATGAAGGATTGCATGATGCTCGATCTT
This sequence comes from Eggerthellaceae bacterium, assembly GCA_963598855.1. Classification (GTDB taxonomy): domain Bacteria; phylum Bacillota; class Clostridia; order Lachnospirales; family Lachnospiraceae; genus Blautia_A. The sequence continues at coordinate 35,366 of CAVBVT010000008.1, read as the reverse complement.
TGTTGTGATGATGTGGTTTCCTTTGTTCTTGTATGCCTCAAATGTAGCTTTCAGTGCCCAGTTATCAGACTCGGAACCGCCTGCTGTGAAGTAGATCTCCTCTTTCTTGGCTCCGATCACATCTGCGATCTGCTGTCTTCCTTTGGCGATAGCTGCCTTGCTGTTTGCAGCAAAATCATATACTGTTGAAGCATTTCCATAAAACTCTGTAAAGTATGGAAGCATTGCCTCTACAACTTCCGGTGCGGTCTTTGTAGTAGCCGCATTATCCAGATATATCATTTTTCCCATTTTCTTTTCCTCCTGACAAAGGTATTTATTTTTCGTGTATTCTCCGGCTCTCTTCGATCAGCTCACTGAGCATCAGTGTGTCCACTGCATCTGTGATGCTGTCGTTGATCCTTTTCCACACTAATTTAGCTACGCAGAGATCTGAACCCTGGCAGCCTCCGTCACCTTCTGTACCCGGACATGACGCAGCTTCGAGGCCGCCCTCCAGGACTCGAAGGATATCTCCCACTGAAATTTCATCTGCCGGCCTTCCAAGGAAATAGCCTCCGGCAGCACCGCGGACACTCTTCACAAGTCCCGCTTTTTTTAAAAGAGCCATCAGCTGTTCCAGATAGCTGACTGATATATTCTGACGGCCTGCAATACTCTGAAGCGAGACCGCTTCTTTTTCACTGTAAAGCCCAAGGTCTATGAGGGCCTTGAGTCCGTATTTAGCTCTTGTTGACAGTTTCATCCGCTCACCTCTTTTTTAATTCCCAGTGTTTTCCTCGGATTTCATGTTTACTCTATCAGAAACGTTTAGTTCTGTCAAGACTAACTTCTTCATATACTGAAAAAAAGCTCTGGTATCGCCATGTCAAAAAAAGTATTTCTGAAAGGGACTCTGATTCTTGCCTGTACCGGGCTTATCAGCCGTCTTGCAGGCTTCTTTTATAGAATATTCCTATCTCATACGATTGGTGCCGCAGGCATGGGATTGTATCAGCTGGTGCTGCCGCTGCAGGGACTTATGGCCGCCCTTTCCTACGCTGGGATCCAGTCCGCGCTTTCCCGTCTCATCGCTTCCAAACTTGCTCTCCACCAGAAAAAAGATGCACGTTTTTCCCTGCTTCTTGGAACCTGCGCTGCTGTTTTTCTTTCTGCTGTAACCGGATTTCTTGTTTTTCAGAAAGCTGATTTTTTTGCGTCAGCTATACTGAAAGCTCCAAAAACTGCGGATCTTCTCCGTCTGGTCAGCTTCACAGTTCCTGTCTGTGCAGTTCATTCCTGCATTGGCAGCTATTATTATGCCCGGAAAAAAGCTTCTGTACCCGCGGCTGCCCAGCTTACAGAACAGGCTGTCCGTATCGGCGCAGCTTATATCCTGTACCTGATCTTTCTCAGGGAAAAACGTCCTGTAACTGCGATGATTGCTGCTGGCGGTTCCCTGGCCGGTGAGATCGCAGCGACCCTTGTTTCCCTGCTGGCAGTTTCCTTTTATTTTGGAAACCACACTTTTTCCATGGAGGACGCCCGCTCCTTAAAAACTTCTGCACTTCTTGGAGAGCTTTTTGACCTTTCTCTTCCTGTTTCTCTTAACAGGATCCTTCTGACTCTCCTTGGAAGTATTGAAGTGGTGCTGATCCCGCAGATGCTCCTGCGTTCCGGACTTAGTGCATCAGATTCTCTGAAAGTCTACGGAGTTTTTACAGGAATGGCACTGCCGCTGATCCTTTTTCCGTCCACACTTACTGCTTCTGCTTCTGTAATGCTCATGCCTTCCGTGGCAGAGCTTGATGCCCTTGGCGATCAGAAGCAGATCCATAAAGTTACAGACCAGACTTTTCTTGTTTGTATGATCCTTGGCCTTCTTTGCGGAAGCGGTTTCTTTCTTTTCGGACCTTTTTTCGGACAGCTGCTTTTTCACAGCAAAACTGCCGGTATCTACATACGGTATATGTCTTTTGTGTGCCCGTTTCTCTATACAAATACTATGCTTGCCAGTATTCTTCACGGACTTGGAAGACCTGGCCGGTGTCTGGTGCACAGCGTCTGCGGCATCCTTGTCCGGATCTTCTTTGTCGTTTTTATGATCCCGCGGATCGGGATCCGTGGGTATTTTTATGGGATTTTTCTGGGCGAACTGTTCCTGACTCTTCTACACGTGAAAGCGTTAAAATTTCCCTATCGACAATCCGACAAGAATCGTTTATAATTAGTAACCGAATACAACAGTTTACAAATGACTGCTGAATAAAATACGGAATTATGGAGGAATTAATACTATGAGTTTTGAATTCATAAAGAAACTGCCTACTCCTGAGGAAATCCGCAACCAGTACCCGGTAGATGCAGAGATCCAGGCACTTAAGGAGAAACGTGATGCAGAGATCCGAGACGTTTTCACTGGAAAATCAGATAAATTCCTCGCTATCATCGGACCATGTTCTGCCGATAACGAAGATGCTGTATGTGATTATCTTTTAAGACTCCGCAAAGTACAGGAGAAGATCGAGGATAAAGTCCTCATCATCCCACGAGTTTACACAAACAAACCTCGTACAACAGGTGAAGGATACAAAGGAATGGTTCATCAGCCGGATCCTGAGAAGAAACCGAATCTTCTTGCAGGTCTGATCGCGATCCGTAAGATGCACATGCGTGCTATCCGCGAGAGTGGTTTTACATGTGCAGACGAGATGCTTTACCCGGAGAACTACCGTTACCTTTCTGACCTTCTCTCCTACGTTGCTGTAGGTGCACGTTCTGTAGAGGATCAGCAGCATAGATTAACAGTCAGCGGCATGGATGTTCCGGCTGGTATGAAGAACCCGACCAGCGGTGACTACAGCGTTATGCTGAACTCCATCGTTGCAGCTCAGGGCGCACACCGCTTCATTTACAGAAGCTGGGAAGTTGAGACAACAGGCAACCCGCTTGCTCATGCTATCCTTCGTGGTGCTGTAAACAAACATGGCGAGGCTATTCCGAACTACCATTACGAGGATCTTCGTCTCCTCTATGACAAATACCATGCTAAGAATCTTGCAAACCCGGCTGTTATCGTGGATACCAACCACTCCAACTCCAACAAGCAGTACGAGCAGCAGATCCGTATTGCAAGTGAGGTTCTTCACAGCCGTAAGGTAGATCCTGAACTTCACACTATGGTTAAAGGTCTCATGATCGAGAGCTACATCGAGCCAGGCAACCAGAAGATCGGCGGAAAACATATCTACGGCAAGTCTATCACAGATGCCTGCCTTGGATGGGAGCAGTCTGAGCAGCTTCTCTATACAATTGCTGAGAACTGCTAAGCAGACCTGGTTTATAGATTCAGACATAAATTTATCCCGGCAGATCCGATATTTTTTCATCCGGATCTGCCGGGATTTTTAAGTATCTAAAAATATACGAAGGCCAGAACATCAATGGTTATTTTCCATTCATCTTCTGGCCCATCTTTATTTATTATCCTGCATACGTAACATTACTAAACTGTACAAAGTTTGCAGTTCTTGTTGCAGCTTTGATCCATCCGGTCTTACTTCCGTATCAAAGTAATGGAAAGTCCCCTGTAAATTATATCCTGCTTCTTTTCGTATGATTATTTTATCTTTCTTGCCATTTCCGGTAACGTCATATTTTGTATAGGTTTTCCCTGCGGTCAGTTTGACAATTCCCGGAGCTGCCTTTACATCATTAACCTGAAAAATCCCAAAACACATCAGCAGGCTGAAAAAAAATCAACAGTTTCTTCAGCATTTTCATACTCTTTTCCTCCCTTTACTGCTTGACTGGTTTTCTCTATTCGCATCAGCTGCATGTTCTGCCGCTGTTACGCTTCATACCGGATCAATGCCTTGGATGCGCCTTCATATACACATCTCTCATCTTGGCTACACCAAAGTTCAGATACACCTGTGTGGTGGAAATGTCGGAATGTCCCAGCATCTCCTGTACGCTCTTTACATCTGCCCCGTTCTGCAGCATATGGGCAGCAAAAGAATGCCTCAGTGTATGCGGTGTGATGTCATGCTTGATTCCTGCTTCCTCCGCATATCCTTTCAGAACCTTCCAGAATCCCTGCCTGCTCATGGAATTACCGGAGCAGTTCGTAAAAAGAAACTCTGTCTCATTCTCTTTCACAAACTTCTCCCTGGCCTCTCCCAGATATTTCTCCATGGCAGTCTTACATACATTCCCAATAGGGATCACTCTCTCCTTGCCTTCATCACGGCATACCACATAGCCAAGGGAAAGATTGATATCCTTCATCTCCAGGCGCAAAAGCTCGCTGACACGCATTCCTGTAGCATAAAGAAGCTCCAGCATGGCACTGTCACGGATTCCCTTGGGAGTTGTTCTGTTAGGCTGCTTCAGAAGTCTGTCCACTTCTTCTACAGAAAGGATCTCCGGCATCCGCTTCTCAACCTTGGGCGGCTTCAATTCCAAGGAAGGATCTTTCTCGATTCTGCCTTCCTGATGAAGATACTGAAACAGCGCACGGATGGAAGCTACATTCCTGGATATGGTGGAAGACGCAAACTGTCCACGTTCCATATAGCTTAAGTATCCTTCCAGCTCTAGTTCCCCTACCTCTCTGATATCGCGGATTCCACGTTCTTCAAAATATGCCGCCATTTTCTTCAGATCTCTCTGATAGGATACCTCTGTATTATGCGATGTTCTTTTTCTGTTATGTAAATATGTAATAAATTCCCGTATCTCTATGTCCATTCCCTTACATCCGTTTCTAATACTATCAATTTTATCCAAAATAGTAAATTCTGTACCCTTTTATTACTGAATTATACTGTGAATTTTACATAAAATCAAACGGTTTTTCAGCGCAAAACCGCGCATTTTCAACACTTTCAGCCCTTAACTACCAAATATCGCAGATTTTATGGAAACCATCACTAGATGTTGTGGAAAATTTTTTCAAAAAAATTTCAGACCCCTTATAATTTTTTCAACGATCCATGGATTCAGAAAACTTTCTGCCAGAATCCCGCCTGCATACACCAGAAAAACTGTGATTCCCTGCCTGATATAAGGAGCATTTTTTGCAGGCACCAGGCCGTAATTTTTCCAGATTCCATAGGACTGCCGGTACACCATTCCCGCTAGGCAGAAATAGGCCGGCACATAGATTACGTACTGCGGCAAAAGAAGCCCTGCTCCGGCAAGTCCCCCATAAAGGCCGAATTCCAACACTGACATTGTAAGAAGAAGTCCCATTTCCACACCCAGGATCAGCATGTACGCTACAGACAGCGGCACACCGAACACAGTAAAGCCACACAGAAACAGCAGAACGAAAAATCCCCCTCTGCGCCTGAGCACTTCCATAAAATATCCGCCGCCGGAAATCTCCTTCTCTGCAAAGCTGCGGATCAGATAAAAAGAAGCCAGGGTTTTCTGTTTCCACTCCATCTTCCAGACTATATTGGGCAGGACCGTCCCTGCAAGAAAGCCGGTGAGAAACAATATTTCCGCCGGAAATCTCCCGGCTGTTTTCCATTTTCGGTTTTCTGTCTTAATTTCCATTCACTCACCCTGTACCAGTTTACGTCCACAGCTCAGGTAATATAACTTCCTGTTAATATTTCAGGACACAAAAAGACCGGGCAGCTGTATAAAAGCTGTCCGGCTTTCTTTATTATCAGTACTCTTATGTGATCTGCAGATTACTTCGCGTAATCAACCGCTCTGCTCTCACGGATCACATTGACCTTGATCTGTCCTGGATACTCAAGTTCTGCCTCGATCTGCTTAGCAATGTCTCTTGCAAGGAGAACCATATCTGCATCACTTACATGATCCGGTACGACCATAACACGAATTTCTCTTCCTGCCTGAATAGCAAAAGATTTCTCAACGCCCTTGAACTCATTTGTAATGTCCTCAAGCTGTTTCAGACGATTGGTATATGTTTCCAGTGTCTCTCGTCTTGCGCCAGGTCTTGCTGCGGAAATCGCATCAGCAGCCTGTACAATACAAGCGATAAGAGATTCCGGCTCCACATCACCATGATGGGACGCAACGGTATTGATAACGATCGGAGACTCCTTATATTTCTTACAGAGATCTACACCGATCTGGATATGTGAGCCCTCCACTTCATGGTCAATAGATTTACCAATGTCATGAAGAAGTCCGGCACGTTTCGCCATACGCACATCTACACCGATCTCTCCTGCAAGGATTCCGGAAAGCTGTGCAACCTCGATGGAATGTCTCAGTGCATTCTGACCATAGCTTGAACGGAATTTCATACGTCCAAGAAGTTTCAGAAGCTCCGGATGGATTCCGTGTACACCCACATCCATTGCAGCAGTCTCACCATCTTCACGGATCTGCGCTTCCACTTCCTTCTGAGCCTTCTCAACCATCTCTTCAATTCTTGCCGGATGGATACGGCCATCCACAATAAGTTTCTCCAGAGCCACTCTGGCGATCTCTCTTCTGATCGGATCAAATGCAGAGAGGACTACTGCCTCAGGTGTATCATCAATGATCAGATCCACACCTGTAAGTGTCTCCAGTGTACGGATATTACGGCCTTCACGACCGATGATCCTTCCCTTCATTTCGTCACTTGGAAGCTGTACCACAGAAATCGTTGTCTCGGAAACATGATCTACCGCACATTTCTGGATGGCATTGACCACATATTCCTTGGCTTTCTTTCCGGCTTCTTCCTTGGCTCTGTTCTCAAGCTCTTTATAGAGTCTTGCAACATCAACCTTTACATCATCTTCAACAGATTTCAGTAATTCTTCTTTTGCCTGTTCGGAGGTAAGACCTGAAACTCGTTCCAGTTCCCGTACTCCTTTTTCCTCAAGTTCATTTACTCGTTTTTCTTTTTCTTGTAACTCGTTAAATTTCGCTGTACATTCCAGCTCACGCTTCTCCACTGCATTGGCTTTCTTATCAACAGATTCCTCTTTTGATAATACTCGTTTCTCATATCTCTGCAGCTCGTTTCTCCGTTCCTTGGTTTCCCTTTCCAGTTCATTTTTAGTTCGCAGAGATTCTTCCTTTACTTCAAGTAAAGTTTCTCGTTTCTTGGTCTCTGCTGCTTTCAATGCTTCATCAAGAATATTCCTTGCCTTATCCTCTGCTGTACCTACGATTTCCGCATCCTTGCGTACTTTCTTGTCCACAGCAACCTTGCAAGTAACAGGAACTGCAATAAGTAGCGTGACTACCACAGCGACAATAACACCGATAATTGTGCCTGCCACAGGAGCACCTCCTTATTTAGTTTTCATTGTACAAATACAACAATACAAGTTTAGCTGTTTTTCACATTTATGTCAAGTTTTTCTCTTGAAAAAGCCAATTTTGGTTAGCATATGTGAACTGTCGTTTTTTGACTCAGTATAACGATCCCATATCCTTCTTCACCCGTATGTTCATTTCATCCAGAGTGTGGGCGATATCTTCATACTTGAATGCTCTTCTGGCAAGGTAGCCCTGAAGCCTCCGCATCTCCTTCTCATCCAGCTGCGTATCTGGCTTATATTTCTTCTCGATGGTCTTACGAAGTACAGCACGTTCATCCGGCTCCATAAGTTCTTCCATCTCATTCCAGGCTTCCAGCGCAGTCTGTCTGTCCACTCCCTTCACCTGAAGCTCTGAGAGGATCTTCTGACGGCTCTTGGATTCCATGCGGAAGGAGATATAGGTTCTGGCATAACGGGCATCATTGATGTAGCCGTAGGACTTCACATAGGCAATGGCATCCTCCACTGCCTCCGGTGAAAATTCGGCCTGGCGGAGCTTGTCCGTCAGGCCTTTCTCTGTGCGATCCATATGTTCCAGAAGTCTCATGGCTTTCTTGCGTGCTCTGTTTCGTTCTTCCGGATTCAGCATGGATTACTCTTCTTCCTCTGTATCTGCTGCCTGTGTGCCAGCTGCCTCTGTGGTCTCATCAGCCGGGTCCAGGTGATAGTGTACACGTACCTTCTTCTCGATCTCATCACGGAGCTCCGGATGCTCTCTCAGGAACATCTTGGCATTCTCACGGCCCTGACCGATTTTATCTCCTTCGTATGCGTACCATGCGCCGCTCTTGTTCACAATGGAGCACTCTGCTGCAAGATCCAGGATATCTCCCTCTCTGGAAATACCGGTTCCGAACATGATATCAAACTCAGCCTGCTTAAATGGCGGTGCCACCTTGTTCTTCACTACTTTCACACGGGTATGGTTGCCGACCATCTCGCCGCCCTGCTTCAGTGTCTCCACACGGCGTACATCCATACGTACGGATGCATAGAATTTAAGGGCACGGCCGCCAGTTGTGGTCTCCGGATTACCGAACATAACGCCAACCTTCTCACGGAGCTGATTGATAAAGATAACAACACAGTTTGACTTGCTGATCACTGCAGTCAGCTTACGGAGTGCCTGTGACATCAGACGGGCCTGAAGTCCTACATGGCTATCTCCCATATCTCCCTCGATCTCAGCCTTCGGTACCAGGGCTGCAACAGAGTCCACGATCACGATATCTACTGCACCAGAACGGACCATAGTCTCTGTGATCTCCAGTGCCTGCTCTCCATTATCCGGCTGTGAAATATAAAGATTATCAATATCTACGCCAATACTCTTGGCATAAACCGGGTCAAGTGCATGCTCTGCATCGATGAATCCTGCGATTCCGCCTCTCTTCTGCACCTCAGCTACCATATGTAAGGCAACTGTAGTCTTACCACTGGATTCCGGTCCGTAGATCTCCACGATACGTCCCTTGGGAACACCGCCCACGCCAAGGGCAATATCAAGGCTCAGGCATCCTGTAGGAACTGCCTCCACCTGCATATGGGAACTGGAATCTCCAAGCTTCATAACGGAGCCCTTACCAAACTGCTTCTCAATATTTCCAAGGGCTGCTTCCAGCGCCTTCTGCTTCTCTTCACTGATCATCCTTAGATTCTCCTATTCTTCATTCTATTTTATAATTTACGTTTTATTTTTCGAACCTTTGTTCGTGTTTTCTGTATTACATAGTATTATAAATCGGGCTGATTGTCAATAAGATACTTCAAAATCCCCCTGTTTTTTTGTTGACACAAAAACTCAGAATCCGACAGGCAGGCAGATAAAAGCATACTCATTCGCTCCGCAGCTCTGCTCAGAATAACGGGAATAACTGATATGCTGTTATTCAGTAAAAAAGCAGATACAGCGGAGATTTTTTCCTCGCGTATCTGCTTTTCTCATAAAAATTATAATACTGTCTTACTGATCGTTTGTCAGCTTCAGCTTGTCAAGGATATAGAATACAAGGCTCAGGGCCATTGCTACCACGCAGGCCAGGACCATACCTGTAAGTTCTACATTTCCAAGCTTCAGGGCAATTCCGGAAAGTCCTACTACGAACACAACACTTGTCAGTGTCAGGTTTCTGGACTTGCTGTAGTCTACCTTGTTGTCAACCAGCATACGAAGTCCGGATGTTCCGATCATTCCGTAAAGAAGGAAAGAAATTCCTCCGATAACCGGTCCCGGAATGGTACTGATCAGTGCTGCCAGCTTGCCAAGGAAAGAACAGCAGATAGAAAGCACTGCTGCGCCGCCGATAACCTGCACACTGTAAACTTTTGTCACTGCCATAACACCGATGTTCTCACCGTAAGTAGTTGTCGGCACAGAACCAAGGCAGCCGGAAACTGTAGTGGAAAAGAAATCTGCAAACAGAGATCTGTGAAGTCCAGGATCTTTAAGAAGATTTCTTCCAACGATCTTTCCTGTTACGATCTGATGTCCGATATGCTCGGAAGTTACCAGAAGCAGTGCCGGAAAAATGGTCATAACTGCCTCAAAATTGAATTTCGGTGATGTGAAATTCGGAAGTGCAAAAAATGCTGCTTCTTTTACTGCTGTAAAATCAAGAAGTCCGCATGCTCCTGCTGCCGCATATCCTGCGATGATCGCGATCAGGATCGGAATAACGGAAAGAAATCCTCTGAAAAGGATCTGTCCGAATACTGCAACTCCCAGTGTCACCAGGAATACGATCACATTCTTCGGATCTACCTTGTCATCCAGAAGACCTGCGGTGCTTGCTGCATTTCCTGCAAGTTCCAGTCCGATCAGTGCAACTACCGGGCCCATTGCTGCTGTCGGCAGCACAATATCTATCCAGTCTGTTCCGCACTGGCGTACGATAAAAGCAACTACCATACCGGCAATACCAAGAACTACGAAACCTCCCAGTGCATATTCATAGCCATATTTGCTGATGACCAGAAGTGCCGGTGAAAGAAAGGCAAAGCTGGATCCCAGATAAGCAGGTGCCTTTCCTTTTGTGATGAAAATAAAAAGAAGTGTTCCCACACCGTTCATCAGAAGAACGATGGCAGGATTGATGCCAAAAAGGAACGGCACCAGTACGGATGCTCCAAACATGGCAAACATATGCTGGATACTAAGCGGTATCAGCATTTTTGCAGGTACTTTTTCCTCGACCTGTATGATTCTTTTTTCCACTCTCTAAATCCTCCCGTTTTTTATTATCTCACCGATTATAACATATGTTTTGTCATACCGGGGGATTTTTTGCATAAATATGTGGATACTGTGTGGTATACTGTTAGTATCTCCGGTTAAGCAGAGTTTTTTTGCCAAAAGGGCATTCTGCTCCGGTCAAATTTTTTCCAGAAAGGATTCCTCACATATGAAAGCATACGAACGACTTTTATCCTATGTAAAAATATTTACTCCAAGCAATGAAGACAGTACCACGTCCCCGTCTTCCCAGTGCCAGTTTGACCTGGCCCGCATTCTTGTTGATGAGCTGAAAGAGCTTGGCATCTCTGATATCTCTCTTGACGAACACTGCTATGTTTACGCCCATCTTCCTGCATCAGAAGGCCTGGAATCCTGCAAAACTCTTGGTTTTATCGCACATATGGACACAGTTTCCGATTTCTGCGATCATGCGGCCACACCTGTCATCACCGAAAATTATGACGGCGGCGAGCTTCCTCTTGGCACAAGCGGCAGAACTCTTTCCCCGGAAATGTTCCCGCATCTTACTTCTCTGAAAGGCCGGACTCTCATCACTTCAGACGGAACTACCATCCTCGGTGCTGATGACAAGGCCGGAATCGCAGAGATCATTACAGCTCTGGAATATATCCTTACGGAAAAAATCCCTCACGGGCCTCTCTCCGTTGCCTTTACTCCAGATGAAGAGATCGGCATGGGACCTGCACATTTTGACGTCAGAAAATTCGGCGCAGACTATGCCTACACCCTGGACGGGGATACAGAAGGCGAGATCCAGTATGAAAACTTCAATGCCTGCAGTGCAAAAGTTATTTTCCAGGGTGTAAACGTTCATCCTGGCTCTTCAAAAAATACCATGGTCAACGCTTCTCTTGTTGCCATGGAGTTTAATTCCATGCTGCCAGCTGCTGATACACCCCGGAACACTGAGGACTATGAAGGATTTTTCCATCTGTGTTCTGTGAAGGGAGATGTTTCCCAGGCAGAACTTCAGTATATTGTCCGTGACCATGATGCAGCTTCTTTTGAAGCACGCCAGAATACCCTTACCCATATTGCAAAGATCCTCAACGAAAAATGGGGCGAAGATACCGTTACTCTTACCATCACTCAGCAGTACCGAAATATGAAGGAGATCATCGATACCTGCCCGTGGCTGATCTCCCTTGCTGAGGAAGCCTGCCGTGCCTGCGGCGTTACGCCTCTGATTCTTCCGATCCGAGGCGGTACAGATGGAGCCCAGTTAAGCTTCATGGGACTGCCGTGCCCGAACCTTGGAACAGGCGGACATGCTTATCACGGGCCTTATGAGCATGTTACTGTTGAGGGGATGGATGCTGCAGTGGACGTTGCTTTGCAGATCATAAAATTATTCGCCAAGAGCAGAAACTGATATAATTTGCAGCAGCACAAGTAATCTCATTCTGTTTTGCAGTATACTCATAAATACAATCATTTCGCGTTTTATTGGTAATATCACAGTTCTCGCTTATTTTATAAAAAAACACCCACAGCTTAAGTCCAGGGCGAAGCATCATGTCTCCATGCCTCGCCAGACTGTATGCGGGTGTCTTTTTGCATTTTCTTGATTTGAGTCAATCGGATATTCGCAATCCTCTTAGATAATCTTCATCATTCTGGCCAATTTCTTCATATATCTTCCGCCAGGCATCATGCCCAGTTCTTCTTCACTTGGCTTGCTTACAAACAGATATACAATAAAATATACACCTGCTGCCAGGATTACAGAAACGCCAAGGCAGATTACATTGGAATGGATCAGTGCATACAGGCCATAATATACCACGCCTGCCACGATGCCCATAGGGATAGATGCCAGGAACGGGCTTAAATAAGCACTTCTCCACGGGTTTTTATATCCCATGTATTTCTTGATAGAACGGTCATTAAGAAGACACATTACGATCGCATAAACGATCTGTGCGATAACAATGGTATAAACTCCCAGATCCGTAAATACAAGAAGCAGTGCCATTGCGATCACATCTGCTACCAGCGCGATGGCTGCATGGATCATCGGAAGTTTCGGCTTTCCGATTCCCTGGAGCACACCGTTGGTAATATTGGAATTGCCATTGAGAATAATGGTAATTCCTCCAAGGATCAGAAGCTGTCCGCCCACGCCGTTGGTTCCCGGGAAGATCAGTCTTGTGATCGGGCCTGACAGAACAGCAAGGCCTACCGCAGCCGGAATGGAGATCAGCATACTGATCCAGGTAGCTCTGTCTGTCTTCATGTTCGCACCTTCAATATCGTGCATTGCATAGTGAGCAGAAACCTCCGGGATCATGGAAGTCGGTGCTGTACTTGCCAGAGTCAGCGGAATATTGATCAGTGTCATATAATAGCCGTACTCAGAATACAGAGTCTGGATCACATCCTTGGCAGCACCTTTGATATCCATGATTCCGGAATACATATAACTGTTGATATATCCGTTTACATTATAGATAAAAGCGCTGAGGATGATCGGCATGATAATGAGCACGATATTGCTCATTACATGTCCCATGCTCTCATTTACAGAATGATGGTCATTGGCGATCCTTCTGCGGATGATCTTGCGGTTCACTGCATAGACGATCAGCATAAAGATCAGCGCAGATGCCACACCTGCGCCAGTACCCATGGTAGCACCTGCCGCACCCCATCTGTGTACCAGATCCATATCTCCTGTTGCGGAAAAATGCTGGATAAAGGTATGGGACATGAGAAGTGCAAATGTTGCCACAAAGATCTGCTCAATGATCTGCGAGATAGATGTCGGCATCATATTGCGGTATGCCTGGAAATATCCGCGGAAAACGCCGCAGATACCAGACATAAAAATCGTAGGTGCAAGCATCTGCAGTGCCAGACGGGCATTAGCCATACTGTCCGGAACCAAAATTCCCGCACCAAATACGCAGATCAGCGCTACAATGCCGCCGGCAACTGCCGCGTAGATCAGTGCACCGTAGAATACTTTCTGCGCATCCTTATATCTGTGAAAAGCGATCTTCTCAGCCATGATCTTGGATACTGCCTGTGGAATGCTGAAAGACGCGATCATCAGCAGAATGAAATATACATTCTGTGCAAACTGGAAAAGTGCAAAACTCTGACTTCCCAGTGTTGTTGAAAGCGGACTCTTGTACAGCATTCCGATGATCTTGGAGATCAGCGCCGCGATCATCAGAAAAGAGGCGTTTTTCACAAGTGTGTTATCGTTTTTTTTACCCATTTTACTTTCCTTAACTTAAATATTCTCGATCTGCCAGTCAATCGGCTCCTCGCCGTTGGCTTTCAGAAATTCATTGGCCTTGCTGAAATGTTTGCATCCGAAAAATCCTCTGTACGCAGAAAGAGGACTTGGATGCGGAGCCTCCAGGATCAGATGTTGGGGGTTGTGAAGCATGGATGCCTTCATCTGGGCAGGCCTTCCCCAGAGAAGAAATACAATAGGACGGTCTTCCTCATCCAGAATACGGATCGCAGCATCTGTAAACTGCTCCCAGCCAATCCCTCTGTGGGAATTGGCCTGATGGGCACGGACTGTAAGCACCGTATTCAGAAGAAGAACACCCTGCTTCGCCCATTTCTCCAGATTGCCGTTATTGGGAACATAGCATCCCATATCATCCTCAAGCTCTTTATAAATGTTCACCAGTGACGGCGGTGTTTCCACACCTTTTTTTACAGAAAAGCAAAGCCCGTGCGCCTGTCCGTCATTGTGGTACGGATCCTGTCCAAGGATCACCACCTTCACCTTATGAAGGGGTGTAAAATGAAACGCATTGAACAGATCTTCCGGCGGCGGAAAAATCTTTCTAGTCTTATATTCCGTCATCACCGTTTTATAAAGTTTGGCATAGTACGGCTGATGAAACTCACCCTTAAGAGCCTCCTGCCAGTCCCCAGCTATCGGAGCCATATCCTTCACCTCTCAACTTTTTATCTTCTCACAGAAATTCCTTTTTCTGCAAGGTAATCCTTCACTTCACGGATCTCCAGTTCTTTGTAATGGAACAGGGATGCTGCAAGTGCCGCATCTGCTCCGCCTTCTGTCAGTGCATCATAAAAATGCTCCAGCGTTCCTGCTCCGCCGGATGCGATCACAGGGATGGAAACTGCATCTGCAACGGCTCTTGTAAGTGCAATATCATATCCAGCCTTCGTTCCGTCACAGTCCATGCTGGTCAGAAGGATCTCACCTGCACCAAGATCTTCCACCTTCTTCGCCCATTCAAGAGCATCAATACCTGTATCCAGTCTTCCGCCATGCTTGTAGATATTCCAGCCGCCATCTTCTCTTCTCTTGGCATCAATAGCAACTACCACACACTGGCTTCCGAATTTCTGCGCTGCCTCGCGGATCAGCTCCGGACGGTCGATCGCTGCGGAATTTACAGAGATCTTATCTGCACCTTCGCGAAGCAATCTGCGAAAATCATCTACTGTACGGATTCCGCCGCCTACTGTAAACGGGATAAATACATTAGCAGCAACGGCTCTTACCATGTCCACCACTGTGTCACGCTCCTCGCAGGAAGCAGTAATGTCAAGAAAAACGACCTCATCTGCACCTGCTGCATCGTAGGCCTTGGCAATCTCCACCGGATCTCCGGCATCTTTCAGATCAACAAAATTAACGCCCTTTACTACCCGGCCTTTGTTTACATCCAGGCATGGGATGATTCTTTTTGTAAACATGATTATGCCTCCTCCTTTCCGGTGCCTGCCTCAAGTGCCGCAAAATTCTCAAGGATCTTCAAGCCCCACCGGCTGCTCTTCTCCGGGTGGAACTGACATGCAAATACATTGCCTTTCTCTACTGATGCGTGGATACATGTGCTGTACTGGGTGGTCGCTTTCACAATCTCCTCATCCTCCGCCTGGAGATAATAGGAATGTACGAAGTAAACGTATGTGTTTTCCGGAATGTCTTTGAATAATCTTCCATTATTCTGAAGATGCAGGGAGTTCCAGCCCATATGCGGGATCTTAAGTCCCGGACTTGGCGGAATGCGTAAGATCTTTCCTTTCAAGATCCCAAGACCTTCCACTCCCGGAGTCTCGTCGCTGCTTTCAAAAAGAAGCTGCAGTCCAAGACAGATCCCAAGGAACGGAGTTCCTTTCTCCACGATCTGATGAATTACCGGAACAAGTCCGTAGTTATGAAGGTTCTCCATGGCATCGCCAAAGCTTCCAACACCTGGAAGGATCACTTTATCTGCGCCAAGAAGCACCTGGGGATCTCTGGAAACAACGGTCTCCTGTCCCAGATACTGAAGTGCTTTTTCCACACTTTTTATGTTGCCTGCGTCGTAATCAATAATTGCTATCATTTGCCGATTCCTCCTGCTCTGTCGTATCTCAATCGAATTCCTCTCACACATCGATTTTTGTTACCGTTCACTCCGTAACCAGCAACGTCGATTTACATTTGTTTAGTATAACTCAAAAACAGGCAGTTGCAAAGACTTTTCTCTGCTGCTGCCTGTTTTTTCACATTACCATCCTAAAGTTTCAGATATCCAATGCGATTTTATGCTGTTATTTCCGATCCAGTGTGAACCAGAATTCCACTCCATTGTCAAAATTCTGCACGCCATATTCCTGGTTCATGCTTTCCATGATGGCTTTTACAATGGATAATCCGATGCCGCTTCCGCCGTATTCCCTTGTTCTGGCCTTGTCTACTTTATAGAATTTATTCCAGAGGTTCGGGATATCCGCCTCAGGGATCGGTGTTCCGTTGTTAAAGACTGTCACCTTCACACGGCTGTCCTCATCAATAAGCTTGATCTCGATCTGTCTGTCACCGTCCAGATGGTTCAGTGCATTGCTGACATAGTTGGTGACAACTTCCTCTGTCTTAAATTCGTCTGCCCATACATATACCGGCTTCTGTGCGTCAAAGATCACTTTGGCCTCTTTCTGGCCGATCATGATATCCATGGTCTGGAGCACGCCCCGGATCAGGGATACTATATCAAAACGCTCCATCACAACAGCATCTTTGCCGGATTCCAGCTGATTCAATGTAAGAAGGTTCTTTACAAGTTTGTTCATCTTGGATGCCTCATCCATGATAACGTCACAGTAGAACTCCCTGCTCTCCGGATCATCGGAAATATTTTCCTTAAGGCCTTCCGCATATCCCTGGATCAGGGCAATCGGAGTTTTCAGCTCGTGAGATACGTTATCCAGGAACTCTTTTCGCATCTTGTCGATCTTGATCTTATCCTCAATATCCCGCTGCAGTTCATTGTTGGCGGATTTCAGCTCACTGATGGTATTCTCAAGCTGGGTGGACATCCTGTTAAAATTATCTCCCAGCATATCGATCTCGTTGCCCACCTTGCTCTCATACTTGGCTTCAAAATCCAGATCTGACATTTTCTTTGACAGCTCAGTAAGCTCACTGATCGGTCTTGTGATCCGCTTGGTCACTACCATGATCATCATTCCGCTTACAATAATGATGGCAAGTCCTACCGCAAAATAGAATTTATTGGAAATGTTTGCACTTTCCCGGATGCTCTCAAGCGGTGTCCTTATGATAAAATAGTGGTCATCATCCAGCGTTCCCCAGCATTCCACATAATCCATTCCTGCAAAACGGTCATGGGACTGCTGGATGGTGTAATCATCTCCCTGTTTCAAAACATGGCTTTTTCCGCCGTCCTCATCCAGATCATAGACATATCCGAACAGTTTGCTCTGAAGCATTTTTTCGTTCTCGCCCCAGGAAAGCCAGCTGGTATTGCTGCTGTCGATCACCACCCAGGAAAGGTTATTTCTGGAGCAGGCTCTCTGGATCTCATCAGGAATGCTCTTGGAACTCTCCTCATCCTCACTGTTCATCAGCTCGTCAATATCTGTGCTCTCCAGCGTTGTGCGCAGATCCAGCAGTACATCGATTTTTTTTGACACATAGTACTTCTCAAGAAAAGCTCCGTTGATCAACGTGATGGTCAGTATGGACAGAAACAGAAGTCCTATAAAATAAGCCGTGATCTGATGTCTGAGGCTGTGTACTTTCTTAGGTTTGTCTTTTTTAAGTTTGTTCTTCTTTTGTTTTTCCGGCTTTTTCATTCTCCTACCTCAAACTTGTATCCCATACCCCAGACTGTTTTGATGTATTCGCCTTTGTCACCCATCTTGCTTCTCAGTTTCTTAACATGGGTATCAATGGTTCTGGCATCTCCGAAGTAATCATAATTCCATACAGAGTTGAGGATTTTTTCCCTGGAAAGGGCAATTCCCTCGTTCTCAAGAAAATAGGTAAGAAGTTCAAATTCCTTGAAACTTAAGTCCATCGTCTTGTCGTCTACAGTTGCCTGATGAGCAGCCTTGTCGATCACGATACCGCCTGCGGAAAGAACCTCGTCCGGATTGCTCTGTCCGGTTCTTCGAAGGATCGCCTCCACACGGGCAACCAGGATCTTCGGGCTGAACGGCTTGGAAATATATTCATCTACGCCAAGCTCAAATCCAAGAAGCTCATCTCTCTCATCACTTCTTGCAGTCAGCATGATGATCGGAACCTTGGAGTTTTTACGGATCTCACGGCATACTTCCCAGCCGTCCATTCTTGGCATCATCACATCCAGGATCAGTAACGCAATATCCTTCTCTTTATAAAATATATCCATGGCTTCCTCACCGTCACCAGCTTCCAGAACCTGGAAATTCTTTTTTGCAAGAAAGTCTTTGACCAGTTTTCTCATTCTGCTTTCATCGTCTACTACAAGGATTTTTAATGCTTCCATCTTCGATTCCTCCGTTTCTTTAAGCAGCTCAGGAAATCTGTGCAGCTAAGAATCACACAGGCACCGATTTCCTGGAATGCTTTGTATTATCCCTCATATAAAGCGGATATTCTCATTCCGCTTTCATTCATACTGGTAATATATCACAGGTTTGTGATGTGTGTGTGAACGTAATTTCATTTTTTCAAAAAAATTTCCCACCAAAAAAGAGAACCTTATACCATGTCGTGATCTTCTTCTGGTCTTTCACTGCCAGGAACATGCAGCATCCGAAGTATACAATTAAAAACTGCGGCATAAAAGGCAGCCGCAGGTCAAGATTACTTTCTATGTTGTGATGATACCAACTACCTGCAACAGCCCTTGAATGAGTTCAGTTAATTTTTCTTTTTTGTTCATACTTTTTTCAGAATCACGTCACAGAATGACCACAAAATATGAGTATATTATTAGATGTGCAAAGGGTACTACCTTTGATAACACTTTTTTCTTTTTCATACTGCCGGGGCTACCTCCAATTAAAGCCCCGGCCTCCTTCCTTTTTATTTTCCCATTTTACATTTACATAAAAAAATGCATAACATTTTTTTGCTGAAGCAGATGAATTCCCTTATTCGTTAAAAAATGTTACGCAGTTTTTATTTTATATTTTTAGTTATGCCATGCAAGACGCACACTTGACGGATGAACTTCTTTTGTCATCCAATCTACATCGTTGGTGATCCAGTCCATGATTCCAAGCTGACGTGTCTCCCATGCGACAGTTGCCTCTCTTGCCTCCGGTGTCTCTTCCACTTCCATAGTTGTGTCGATCTCGTCATAGCCGAAAATATATCCGCCTGCACTCCAGATGCTGAAGTTGCTGTCGGGACCCGGATCAATGGTATCGCCTCTCTGTGCAATCAGTCCGTCATGGCGTGCTTTGTATTCTTCCTCGCAGCCGTCTTTTAATTTCGTCATGAACATTCTGTGGCGGATCAGCTCTTTATTCTCTCTTACAACACCGAAATTGTGGTACATCAGGCGCATATCCTGTCCTGGTGTGGAGATCCATGTAAAAGTATCCTGGATCTTCTCTGTGAGGGCTGCTTTCACTTTCTCTTCTTCTGCTGAGATCACTGCCCCGTCTGCATTCTCATAATATCCGAAGATCAGATCTGCTGCATTCCAGATGCTGAAATTCTGAATATGGTTACGGTCAAGATATGCAGTAAGCTCCGGCCAGATCTCGCCAAGTTTCTTGCGGTAATCATTCATTTTTCCTTCTTTTACTTTCATTGCAAAAGCGTGTCGTTCCATTTAATAATCCTCCTGTTTTGATGATTTTCTGCTATATTTTCCACAATGAGCAGATATATCTTTTCCGCTCTCTCATATAGTCTGATTTTATCACTTTTATCCTGTTTTTACAATTCTGCTGGCAGGATTTCCATGGATTTCCAGAATGATCAGGCAAGATAAAACATGACCATCAGCGGCATGGTTATGATACTGACTATGGTCGTCATGACATTGATGGTGCTGGCATAGACCGGCTCTTCGTCATAGAGCTGCGCCAGCTGCACAACGGTTGTTGCGGATGGCGTGATCACTGCCATCAGGCTGATAAGGAGGATCGTCTGGCCATCTTTTACCAGGGAAGCAAGTGGTGTGTATTTCAGCATCAGAAGCACCATCAACGGTGTCACTACCATTTTCAGAAATGTGATCAGATAAATCCTGCCGTGGCTGAAAATATCCTTCCAGTCTACTTCCGTCATAGTCATTCCCAGCATGATCATGCAGACAGGACCCAGAGTTGCGGAGATCTGGCTCATGGCGTTTCCGAGAATTACCGGGAGTTTGATCTGCGCGAAAAACAGGACGATTCCAAGAATGATTGCGATCAGATTGATGTTGCAGAGGATTTTTTTCCAGTTAATGCCGGCCTTCGCCTCCATCAGGGACTGTCCGTGAGTCCACATCAGGATCATCTGAACGCTTAAGAAAGCACTGGCATAGATCACCCATTCCCCACCAAGGACTACCGTTACAAGGGGAATCACCAGATTTCCGGAATTGGAATAGATGATTGATTCTTTTTCCACAACACTTAATTTCAGTGGTCTGCCGATGATCTGGATAAGTACCAGCAGCAAAATATGGATCAGGACCGCTGCTGCCACTGCCAGAAGGAAACCATTCCGGATGCTTCTGGAATATTCGATCTGAAAAGCATTGATCATCACACATGGCATGATGATGTAGATACAGATGACGGAAAGTGTCCTGCTGCTTTTTGCATCAATCAGGCCACGTTTTACCACTGCAAATCCGCAGGCCATCATCAGAAAAAATACGATGATCTGCTGCAATAATTGTAAGGTTATCATTTTCTTTTCTCTCCCCCTGCACGCATCATTTCTGTCCGATTTCTTTCAGAGCCGCCTGAAGCTGCGTGTCTTCCTCATGTGTAAGTTCTGTCCAGTCTGCGGAATCTTCGGAAAGTTCTGCTTCCACATCTGGAGTGATACCTTTTTTGTTGATGTCATTTCCTTTTGGCGTAAAATATTTCGCAATAGTGATCTTTACGGCACTGCCGTCGTTGAGCGGCTGGATGGTCTGCACCACACCTTTTCCGTAGGTCGTTGTTCCTACGATCGTTCCGATTCCATAATCCTTTACTGCTCCCGCAAAAATCTCCGAAGCACTGGCACTGCTTCCGTTTACCAACACTGCAAGAGGCATATTGAGTTCATTTTTGCCATCACATTTCTCTTCTTCTTTTTTACCATTTTTATCTTCTGTGTAAACGATCAGGCCTTCCGGCAAAATCTGGCGGAGCACATCGCAGACTGCATTCAGAAGCCCGCCTGGATTGTTTCTGAGATCTACTACCAGTTTCTTCATTCCTTTATCCTGAAGGTCTTCGAA
This sequence comes from Eggerthellaceae bacterium, assembly GCA_963598855.1. GTDB lineage: Bacteria > Bacillota > Clostridia > Lachnospirales > Lachnospiraceae > Blautia_A. The sequence continues at coordinate 14,154 of CAVBVT010000008.1, read as the reverse complement.
TGCTTTTTTGTACTGATTGCTTGTTACTTCTGAGAACTTAGAAATACGGATATAGCCTGTCTCGTCATCCAGCATTTCATGGGACACTGTCTGGATCTCCACATCACGGATCTCTACTTTAATATCCAATGTTTCCTTCTGCTCTGCTCTTTGAATGGTGAGGGTGACGGAATCTTTATTACTTTCCTTGATCATTGCTGCAATGTCTGCAGTTTCTTTTTCTGTGACATCTTCACCGTCTATGGCTTTCAGAACATCTCCCTTTTTCAGCCCCGCCTGTTCTCCGGAGCCTCCTTCATAAAGCTGTACGATCTGTGCGCCGCCATCTTCGTCTTTCTGAAGAACCGCGCCGATTCCTACATAAGAGCCTTCATTGGATGTATTCAGTTCCTTGTACTGTTCTGCTGTGTAATAAGTGGAATACGGATCATTCAGACCGCTCATAAGGCCTGCGTAAAGGCCCTCCCTGAGACTATCTTCATCCTTTTCATCCAGATATTCTTCATCGATCAGGCTCTCCAGATAATTCAGTTTCTGAACAGTTTTTGTATCTGACAAAGCACTGCCTTTTGGAAACATGATCTTCTGATATCCTGCAAAACCCGCTCCTGTGACAACCAGAGTGGCCGCCACACCGGCCGCGATTCCTTTTTTAAATTCCTTGTTCTGCATGTCATTCCTCTTTCTATATGCCAAAAACGGCTGCCGGTTCTCCGACAGCCGCCGCTTATTTTATTATACTCTGAGGTGTTTCCTTGTTGTGAAGAAACTTCCCAGAAGACCGATTCCTACGCCAAGTCCAAGTCCCATCGGGATCAGTCCCTCGTAGATCTCCCAGATCGGGATAAAGTCTACGATACCTGTGAGCACATTGAATTTTGTCAGGATAACCTCAACAGCTGAATTATACAGGAAGAACAGACCAATCAGCGGGATCGCTGCTCCGATCACTCCAAGTACAATACCTTCCAGAAGGAACGGCAGTCGTACAAAAGCATCTGTCGCGCCAATGTATTTCATGATTCCAATCTCTTCTTTTCGAACGGAAATGCCCATGGATACGGTATTGCTGATCAGGAATATGGAAATCACAAGAAGGATTCCGATCACTGCAATAGATGCGTAAGATACCAGTTTGTTGATGGATCCAAGTGTCTTGGATGCCTGCTCGGACTGATTAACTTTACGGACGTGCTCCAGTCCCTGTATGTAATTTGCCAGGTCTGTCTGTTTGGTGATATCGTTGAGATATACATGATAGTTGGAAGAGTTCACAAGCGGGTTATCATCCTTAAATCCGTCTGCTGCGTCATCATCCCCAAAATACTGCTGCTTATACTGTTCCCAGGCTTCGTCTGCTGATTCGTACTCGATCTTCGCCACTTCCGGCCTTGCCTGGATGGCATCGCCTACTGCCTGGATCTCTTCGTCTGTGGTTCCTTCATCAAAGAATACTGTGATCGGGACCTCTTCCTCTACCTTGTGTGCAATGTTGTTTACATTGTTTACAATGGAATAGAAAATGCCTACCAGAAAGATGCAGGCTGCCATTGTAATGATACAAGCAAGGGAAAACATCCAGTTTCTCTTTATGTTCTTAAATCCCTGTTTCAGGGTATACCAGATCGTACTAGGCCTCATGATATCCTCCCTCTTTCTCGTCACTGATAATCTTGCCGTTGTGCATGGTGACTACTCGTTTACGCATGGCATTGACGATGTCTTTATTATGGGTGACAACCAGGACTGTGGTTCCTCTGTCATTGATCTGCTCCATCAGAGCCATGATCTCCTCGGAAGTTTTCGGGTCCAGGTTTCCGGTGGGTTCATCTGCCAGAAGGATGTCCGGACGGTTTACCAGTGCTCTGGCAAGTGCTACCCTCTGCTGCTCACCACCGGAGAGTTCATCCGGAAATGCTTTATATTTGCCTGCAAGCCCTACTTCCTGGAGGACTTCCGGTACACGTTTACGGATAACGCGGGTCGGTCTCCCGATAACGCGCTGTGCAAATGCTACGTTCTCGTATACGTTGCGGTCTTTAAGAAGACGGAAATCCTGGAATACTACGCCAAGTTTTCTACGGTATTTCGCTACTCGTCTGTGTTTCATCTTCTCCAGGCGTTCTCCGCTGACTGTTATGGTTCCGCCAGTGGAATCCAGCTCTTTCATCAGAAGCTTGATCAGGGTTGATTTACCGGAACCGCTGCTTCCGACTACGAATACGAATTCCCCTTTATCTACATGTAAGTTCGCATGATTCACAGCCGGAAGACCCGGACCGTAAGATTTGCTCACATCTACAAGATCGATCATATTTATCCTCCTCTATGTAATCCAGATATGGTTTTCTTAACTTTTTTGTAATATTATTGTAATATATTTCTTGTCCGATTGCAAGAATAAATTTCCCAGGACAAAGACAGCCCTCTTCGAGTTATTTATTTTAACGTAAAAACATTAAAATTACAATAGAGGGGACAGGGTTATCTGTGAAGTTCGTGTGAACATTTGAAATATCCGAACCCATTCATACAGATATTCGTAATCTCCATTCATTGCTTCCGGACACAAAAAATGTCTACCGCTTTTTCTGCGGTAGACATATAGTAGACAAAACGTCTGTTTTCGGAGCTGGCAGAGCCTGCAAATCCGCATAAAATAAGATTTTAATACTCCAGTGTCTCCATATACTTCATATATCTGACAACCATCAGCGCAATCTTAAATGTGATGGCATCCTCGAATACTCTCAGGTCCAGTCCTGTGCTCTTCTGGAGTTTGTCAAGACGGTATACCAGAGTATTTCTGTGGATGTACAGCTGTCTGGATGTCTCGGATACATTCAGGCTGTTCTCGAAGAATTTATCAATGGTGACAAGTGTCTCCTCATCAAAATCATCCGGTGACTTGTTATCAAAGATCTCACGGATGAACATCTTGCACAGCGGAATAGGCAGCTGATAGATCAGTCGTCCGATTCCCAGTGAACTGTATGCGATCACTTCCTTATCGCCAAAGAAGATCTTGCCTACATCAAGTGCCATACGCGCTTCCTTATAGGAACGCGAAACTTCTTTCAGCTCATTGACGATAGTACCATATGCCATATGGACATCCTCGCCATCCTTGTTCAGGTCAAGGGTATCCAGGATCGTATGAGCCAGTTTATCCATCTCAGGATATCCCTCTCCGTCCTCCAGTTCCTTGACAATAATAATGCTCTTCTCATCTACAGCAGTGATGAAATCTCTGCTCTTTCCGCCGAAAAGGCTCTTCACGCTCTCCACTGAGCTGTGATCCTTCTCCTGGTTCAGTTCCAGTATCATAACTACACGACGGACATCTGCCTCAATATGAAGCTTCTTCGCTCTGTTGTAAATATCAACCAGAAGAAGATTATCAAGAAGAAGATTCTTGATAAAGCTGTCCTTGTCAAAACGCTCCTTATACGCTACGATCAGATTCTGGATCTGAAAAGCAGCGAGCTTACCTACCATATAAGTATCCTCGTCGTCCCCATGGGCCACAAGAACATACTCTAACTGATAATCATCACAGACCTTAAAGTACTGAAATCCCTTGACAAGCTGGCTGTCCGCCTGGGATTCTACAAAAGCCTGGATATCTGCTGGCTGAATTTCAAAATCAGAAAAGGTAGATGCCAGTACCTTGCCGTCTGTGTCAATGACACAAAATTCCGTTCTCGATATTTCTTTAAGTCCCTCGAGCGTATTCTGTAACACCTGATTCGATATCATTCCATTCAATCCCTTCTCACTTATGTGTATGCTTATCTTCTGTCTTTCCCTCTCTATCTATGGCTATTTTAATACAAAATCACCAAAAATAAAAGAGGAAAACAGAAAAAACTTACAAATTTTTGTTGAAATCAGCCTAATTTTTCTCTATAAAACCTTCCCCATGAACTTCTCTTGCATCGGAAACGATCACAAAAGCATTAGGATCCACATCATCTACCAGCTCTTTCAGCTTCACGATCTCTTTTTTATTTACAACGCAGAAAATGATGGTTTTCTCCTGGCCGGAGTACATACCCTTGCCGCAGATCCCCGTCGCACCACGGTCCAGATCCTCCATAATGACCTTTGCCACCTCATCCGGCTTCTCCGTAATAATAAATGTCTGTTTGGAGAACTTTAAGCCCTCGATCAGACTGTCGGACACCTTTGTTACCAGATATACAGCGATAATCGCATAAAGCGCACGCTGGATTCCAAACACATACATACCTACAATAACAACAAGGCCATCAACAAACTGCATGATCTGGGCAATGGAATAATGGCGGAAATATTTCTGGATCAGTGCTGCCATCATATCAGTTCCGCCGGTTGTTCCCTGCCCAAGAAAAACCATTCCAATACCAATCCCCTGGATCACACCTCCATATACAGCGGCCAGAAGAAGATCATCTCCTGCAATGTTCCATACCGGCTGAAGGGCAAGCCAGGTGGAAAGTGAGATCTCACCGATCAGAGCTTTTTTTACAAAAGAAAATCCTCTTATCTTACATCCCAGAATAAACAGCGGAATATTCAGGGTGATATTGGTGATCCACAGAGGAATTCCCCCATTTACAATTCCTCCTGTCCAGCGTTTCACCAGGATTGCAATACCGGAAAATCCACCGGTTACAAGCCTTGTTGCATCAAACACCGAATTGATCGCCAGAGCCATAAGACCTGTTCCCACTATGATCAGAAGATAATCCAGATACCATTTCTTTTTTGTCACAAGATTCATAAACTGCTCCTTTCATTTTTACAGTGACCGGAGAATTCCCTGTCACTGTATCATCATATGACAACTGCATCAGTTTCCCGTACTGACGTGTCATAAAAAGAACGGGACCGTACACTATACTGCGTCCGTTCCCGTTCTCAATACTATTTATCTGTCTTCTTATTTATAAAGTGGACAAACTCATAGCTTTCCATTATCTGAAAGTATTTTACGATTCTCGGATAAAGCGGTTCTGCCTTATCCCCGAAATGCTCTCTCACCAGCAGGGCAATGTCCTGCACAGTTTTTGTTCCATCAATCTCAGGCCAAATGAAAGTTCCCATTTCATCAAGATGAACCTTAGAAAACCTTGGCTTGCCAAAAACCTTCTGCGCGATGGTATGAAACATACCCTTATTCTCTATCTCAAGAATGATCCGCTGCTTCAGGTCCCGGTGCCACCGGATCGACTGGCTTGTTTCCGGGATCAGATCAAGATAGTTGATATCCTGTTTCTTATCCTTTTTGTTTTTTCTCATCAGGCTTTCTTCTTTCTCCAGATAGAGAATTTAAGCAGTGACAGGATCATGATGATCATCAGTACAACGCCGCCGATATTTCCGAAATTTACAACACCGGATATATCAATGCTGATACCAAATACTGCAAAAATCGCGAGGAGAATACCAACAAGACCCTCGCCGGCGATCATACCAGCACAGTACAGGGTACCATCTGTAGCCTGCGCTGTCTTAGTTTTCTCGTCAACATCTTTTCTGCGATCAAGTAATCCACGAACAATACCACCGATCATGATCGTAGCGTTCAGGTAGATTGGAAGATAAAGACCGATAGCGAAAGGCATTACCGGGATACGAAGGATCTCAAGGCAGATTGCAAGGAATACACCGATGAATACAAGACCCCATGGAAGGTTCCCACCCATGATTCCTTCAACGATCATCTTCATAAGCTGCGCCTGCGGAGCAGGGATCTCTGCTGTACCATATCCCCATGCTGCATCAAGAAGATACAGAACACCACCGATTGCAAGACCTGAAACAACAACACCGAGCATCTCACCCATCTGCTGTTTCTTAGGTGTAGCCCCAAGAAGGTATCCTGTCTTAAGGTCCTGAGAAGTATCACCAGCGATTGCTGCGATGATACAGATAACAGAACCAACAGCGATCGCTGCTGTCATTCCGTCAATACCAGTTTTACCGGAGCTCTTGATCACGAATGTAGCGATCAGAAGAGTCGCGATAGCCATACCGGAAACCGGGTTATTGGAGCTTCCTACAAGTCCTACCATACGGGCGGATACTGTTGCAAAGAAGAATCCAAAGATTACGATGATAAATGCACCAAGAAGAGTTACTGGGATAGCCGGAACGATCCAGATGATAAATACCATTGCAAGGACACCAAGAAGGATGAACTGCATCGGAAGATCCTGTGCTGTTCTCTCTGTGCTTGTGCTCTTGCTTCCCTTCATACTCTTCATAGAGTCACGGAAGGTTGTAACGATCAGCGGCAGGGATTTGATCAGGGAAATGATACCACCTGTTGCAATGGCACCTGCGCCGATGTATTTAACATAAGCAGACCAGATTGCTGCTGCTCCGCCGTCTGCGTAAAGCTGTGCAATAGTTACTCCTTCTGCTGCCGGGTACATCCATGTGTCAGGTCCGAACAGACAGATCATCGGAATGATGACCATCCATCCCATAAGGGAACCAACAAACATGTAAGATGCGATCTTCGGTCCTACGATATAACCAACACCAAGAAGTGCTGGGTAAACCTCCATACCGATCTCACCCTTGAAGGATTTAAATGCTGCTGCAACGTCTGCCGGAAGCAGCTTCAGTCCGTCAACAACGAATTTGAAGATGGCTGCAAGTCCCATACCGGAGAATACTGTGGAAGCGTTGGCTCCACCTTCCTCACCTGCAAGAAGAACATCTGCGCAGGCAGTTCCTTCCGGATAGAGAAGAGTTGCGTGCTCTTTAACAATGAGGGCATTACGAAGGGGTACCATGAAAAGTACACCAAGGATACCACCGCAAAGTGCGATCAGAGTGATCTCAACGATGCCTGGCTTGTCTGAAAGTCCTTCCTCTGCCCAAAGGAACAGTGCAGGCATGGTAAATATGGCACCAGCTGCAAGAGACTCACCGGCTGAACCGATGGTCTGAACCATATTGCTCTCCAGAATGGAGTTTCTGCGAAGAAGTACGCGGATAACACCCATGGAGATAACTGCCGCCGGAATGGAGGCAGATACTGTCATACCTACACGAAGACCAAGATAAGCGTTGGCTGCGCCGAAGATGACAGCAAGGATACATCCCATGATCACAGATGTAACTGTGAACTCCGGAGTGACCTTCTCCGCAGGAATGTAAGGTTTGAACTCTGTGTTTTTGTTCATATTTCCTCTCCCTTTATCTAGTAAATTAGTAACGTTATCTAGTATAACAAATTCCGTAGTGCTTTGCAAGGAATTATCTCTGTAATATTATGTATTATTTACAATTTTATGGATAATTATAAGAAAAAATTTAGTCACTATGCAGCTTTTATGCTAACATAGTGACTATATACATTCCAATTAAATATTATACATCTGGAAAAAAATGTCGTTTTTTTTCAGTTATCTGCTTCCAGCTGTTTTGTCAGATATCGTCCTACGATCCTGGAAAAATTGCCAATATCCCGAATATAGGCAAAATCCTTGCCGAAGATCTTCTTTTCAGCAATAAGATCCTTTTCTTCTCCTGCGAAAACCCCAAGCACACTGACTCCCTGGCTTCTTAAGCGGCGGATCGCCGTCGCTGTATCTGCAACAGCATATTTGCCATGATATGGCGTAGGATTTTTTGCATTGGGGCGGTTGATGATCACATCGTAAGGACGTCCGTCACTTAAGACGATCAGGATCTTTTTTTCCTCTTCCCTCTGGAGAAGCCCGTATCCGGCCGCCTTGATAGCAAGCCCGTCACGGTTGTTGGAGGAGGTCACGTAATTAAAGATATTGTCATCTGCCTCTGCCGGATCGTCGTACTCCCGGAACCTGTGCATGATGGTATGATCCCAGAATGTACAGTAGCTCATCACTCTGTGAGGAATCTCCACATTGCTTAGGGCAGAACTTATCATGTAAGCCTGCAGTGCCACATCTCCCTGACGGCTCATCTGGGAACCGCTGGCATCGATCAGCACATCCACAGCGAAATCCGTATTGTCGCCGCGAAGAATTCTTTTGAACAGATTCGCTTCACTGCTCCGCCCTACTCTCCACAATCTGGACGGGATAATGGTTCCCCGGTCAGAAAGGACTTCCTGATTTTCGCTTCGGATCACAAGAGCTTTTCTCAGAAGTTCCGTCAGTGCGGAAATATTTCTCTTGGCGATCCTGTGCTTGTCATGATAGACCCAGATGTTCTTATTCCGGAGACGTTTTGCATACTGATACTGATAATTGTCCCGCACCGGATTCTTCAGGATCCCTTCTGTAAAAAACAATGTACAGTCCCCATGTATTCCCCGGCACATCAGATAATTCATCCGCTTTTCTTCTGCAGGCGAAAGATAGCTCTTTCCAAAATTCAGTTCCACATAAGTATGGGCTTTCTGAAGTGCTTCCTCGGAAACTACTGTGATCTTGTTTTTTACCTTCCGCTTCTCTTCCATATCTTCTGTAAGGGAAGAATCTTCAAGATCTGTCATCCGGTCTGTGATCTTCTCCACGTAATTCTCCAGGGCATCCTCGTACATCTCTTCATTAAGATAATCTTCCCATCCGAATTCCGTCAGCTCTTCCAGCGTTACTGCCATCACCCGATCCAGAGAACCGTTTTTCTTCTCAAAATCCGGATCGATCACAGTATTATAGAGGTGATCGATCACCCGGATCAGCTCCATGGTATCTTCTGTGTTCCTACATTTGTAGATCTGATCCCGAAAATCAGCAAGCTTTTTCTCCACCGGCTGCACACTGCCTGCAAGAACATCCCGGAACACTGCGATCTTCAGCCGGTCCAGAAGTTTATCATAAGACGGCATGGTTTCATATTCCTGATCCAGAATATCTTCCAGTGCTTTTTTCCGCGTGCGGCGCACACCCGGGCGTTCTTCGCAGATCCGCTCCCCCACTGCAGCCTCAATACAGAGCTGTGTCAGCCCGGTAAGTTCTGTCTCGGAGGCATCCAGATAGATCTTTTTCACCAAGTAAAGTCCCAGCAGATTTTTGTCAAAATATCTGGCAAAAGCTCCCTGCTTGATGCCGTCGTAAAGTGCGATCTCCTTGGAACGGAGGAACAACGACACGTCCGGCTTCACATCCAGGGTATAATCACCGCTGACTGTCCAGAGGAGATTCCGGATGCGGTTTTCAAGATCCAGTTTGTAATCTTCTACGGAAAGTTCTTCTGTGAGATTTTTATGCATAGACATCTTCCTTTGTCCACTCTTCCGGGATTCTTGTACGTACTACGTCATCCACGATCTCTTTTTCAAAAATATCGAAGGTTTTATTCACAACGCCCATCTGTACTGCTGCCAGAGGCGGCAGGCCTGCACGGACGATCTTCATAGCAGCAAGAAGACCTCGAAGATCCAGGGATTTCGTGGAGATCTCACTGTTTACGGATTTTTTCTGAAGATCCATAAACACGCCGATAAACTGCTCCACTGCTTTGTCTTTTGCATCCGGGAACATTTTATTGAAGATAAAGCCTAATGTTTCCTCTGTCTGTGCCGGCATATCGATCACAAGGAATCTGGATACAAGTGCTTCGTTCAGCTCTTTTGTTCCTGCGTATCCGTAGTTCATGGTTCCAATGAAACGTGCTGCAGGATGAAGATCAATCCTGTCGTACCCCGGAACATCAATGGAACGGCGGTAGTCCAGAGTTGCGTGAAGTACTGAGACCGCATCGTTCTTTGCCATGTTGATCTCGTCAAGGATACCGAAACCGCCGTATTCTGCACACTGGTAAATGCTTCCCTTACGGAGGCAGACTTCGTTGTTTACAAACGTATCGGTTCCGATCAGATCACCGCTGTTTGTATTTACATGAAACGATACATTGTAGATCGGACGGCCAAATGCGTAGGCCAGGTTCTCAGCCAGGATATTTTTTCCTGTTGCTTTCGGGCCTGCCAGGAGAAGGTTTTCTCCTTCCAGAAGGCCTGCAATGGCCATTTCCAGGATTTCTTTTCCATAGAACGGAATGGACGGTCTGGTGACTCTTGCCTGTGCCGCTTCATCTACTCCGAAATTTTTCCGGAATTCCACAATGCCGCGGACCAGATCGTTGGATACATTCTGTTCTCTTAAAAATTCTAATTCTTCCATATAATATTTATTACTCCTAATCTTAAATCAAGCGGGTAACAACTCCCGCATTTATCACTTAATTTATAACCGGTCAGGAGTTTCTCACGAAGCTCCGCCGATCCATACCATGCAAATATTCTTGAGTCCGAAATAAAATTATATATTTTTAACTTTCAGGCAATCCTATAAAATATCTGCAATATTGCAAACGGGACAGACTACTGCGCCTGTCCCGTCGTTTTCTCACAGATGTCTCGCAAACAGGGACATCTTTTATTTCTTATATTTTATCTGACTGGTTATACCTCAAAGATCAGATCGCCGTAGGATGGCATTGGCCACATATCTTTATCTACGATCATCTCAAGCTCATCAACCGGTTTTCTTAAAGCTTCCATCGCCGGTACAATGCTCTCTCTGAAGAATACTGCACGGTCACGTCCCTCTTCATGTGCATCTGCCTCAGCGATCAGTTTGGAAAGGGTATCCATAGCTGCCTTGGTCTGGGCAAGAAGTGCGGATGTCTTCTCAAGGAGGCTTGTCTGTACGCTGACATCAAGTGATGCGCTTACTGCTTTTACAGAGTTAATAGATTCTGCAAGAACAGTTGTGTAGCGGATGACTGCAGGGATGATCTGCTTGGTTGCGATATCAACCATTGTCTTGGCCTCAATGTTGATCGCTTTTGCGTAGCCCTCATACTGGATCTCGGCTCTGGATTCAAGCTCTGCTTTTGTGAATACATTGAAGGATTCAAAAAGTTTCACAGCTTTATCTGTAGTCAGTGCCGGAATAGCATCTACCATGGACGGAAGGATCGGAAGTCCACGTCTCTTTGCCTCTACCTCCCACTCCGGTGCATATCCGTTTCCGTTGAATACGATACGCTGATGCTCGGTTGCATACTCCTTGATCAGGTCATGGACTGCAGTATTAAAATCCCCTGCTGCTTCCAGGCAATCGCATGCCTCACGGAACGCTTCTGCCGTAATGGTATTCAGCACAACATTGCACTCGGAAATGGAATCGCGTGAGCCAACCATACGGAACTCGAATTTGTTTCCGGTGAATGCAAACGGTGATGTTCTGTTTCGGTCTGTCGCATCCTTCATGAAATCCGGAAGCGTCTTAACACCAGTCTCAAGGATTTCTCCTCTCTTACTGTGTGTTGCTGTTCCTGTGCTGATCAGCTGCTCAAGCACATCCTGAAGCTGCTCGCCAAGGAATACAGAGATAACCGCAGGCGGTGCCTCGTTTCCACCAAGACGCTCATCGTTTCCTATATCTGCGGCAGATTCTCTTAAAAGATCCGCATGCTCATCAACGGCTTTCAGGATACATGTCAGCACAAGAAGGAACTGGATATTCTCATGGGGAGTTTTGCCCGGCTCGAGAAGATTGATTCCATCATCCGTTGTCAGGGACCAGTTGTTGTGTTTACCTGAACCATTCACTCCTGCGAAAGGCTTCTCATGAAGCAGGCAGCGCATGCCATGGCGGCTGGCAACTTTTTTGAGGATACGCATTATGATCTGGTTGTGGTCTGCCGCAATATTTACCGGAGCATAGATCGGAGCCAGCTCATGCTGTGCAGGTGCAACCTCGTTATGCTGTGTCTTGGCTGTTACGCCCAGCTTCCAGCACTCCTCATTTACTTCTTTCATGTATGCGGAAATTCTCTGACGGATGGTTCCGAAATAATGGTCATCCATCTCCTGTCCTTTTGGAGGCATTGCACCGAAAAGAGTTCTTCCTGTGTAGATCAGGTCTTTTCTCTGGAGCCATTTCTGCTTGTCAACCAGGAAGTATTCCTGCTCAGCTCCAACGGAAGGAGTCACTTTCTTGGAGGTTGTATTTCCGAAAAGACGGAGAAGACGAAGTGCCTGTGTATTGATTGCTTCCATGGAACGAAGAAGCGGAGTTTTCTGGTCAAGTGCTTCTCCTGTGTAGGAGCAGAATGCAGTCGGGATACATAAGATTCCACCTGCTGCATCATGGCGTACAAAAGCCGGTGATGTACAATCCCATGTTGTATATCCTCTGGCCTCAAAAGTAGCGCGAAGTCCGCCTGACGGGAAGGAAGACGCATCCGGCTCGCCTTTGATCAGTTCCTTGCCGGAGAAGCTCAAAAGAACCTTACCATCTTCTCTTGGTGCTGTGACGAATGCGTCATGCTTCTCAGCTGTAACGCCTGTCAACGGCTGGAACCAGTGGCAGTAATGTGTAGCACCTTTCTCAATAGCCCACTCCTTCATCTCATGTGCGACCACATCAGCGATCTCCATGGAGAGTTCCTTACCCTCTTCGATTGTCTTCTTCAGTTCACGGTAAACTTTCTTTGGCAGACGGTCCTGCATCACAGAATCGTTGAATACATCACAGCCAAAGATTTCTTTTACGTTAGTATAACCTTCCATTTCTTCCTCCTTTTCGTTCCTGTATATTCAGCCTTTCTTATAAGGAAAGACGTTTTCACATCTGTGTAGTCACCTTATCCGGCAATCCAGATCATTCTTCGCTGTTCTGGGCGATCTCCTTGATCTCCTGCAATCTCTGGTTCAGCCGGCCTTTTTTCTGTTTCTTGCTGCTGGTGAGATAAAGGTTCATGGCCTCATGGAGATTGTTGATCTCCACACGGGTCTGGTCTCCTCCGAATTCTCCGTCCAGTGTCCACGGAACAGCTTCCTCCGACTCGATCACAACATGGGCGGATTTGAAAGAATAGATCAGATCTGTATTATCCTCTGCAGTGAGAAGTGCAGTCATGATCTCCTGAAGCTCCAGCGGATTCTTTGGGTTGGTGATCAATGTGACCTCAAACAATCCGTCATTCATGTCCACATTTTTTCCGGTAAGATTCTTAAAACCTCCCACAGATCTGGAATTGCTGATCATGCCGTAGATAAAATCATTCTCCACAGTCAGCTCATCGGAAGTTACTTTCAGATGATAGGATTTCACCTCAAAAAGCTGCTTCATCCCTTCCAGCACATAGGCAACATGTCCCAGGATGTTCTTCAGATCCTGATCTGTCTCATAGGAAACATTGGTAAACAGTCCAAACGCAGCCACATAAGCAAATGTCTGATTGTTAAATTTACCGATATCACAATGATATATCTGCTCTTCCATGATCATGGATGCTGCTGCAGTCATACTCTTCGGCATAAAAAGGCTGTTAGCAAAATCGTTGGTACTTCCTGCCGGAATATAACCGATCGGCAGCTTGCTGTCCACCTCTACGATTCCTGTGACAACCTCATCCAGTGTACCGTCACCTCCGCTGCACACGATCAGATCAACCTGGTCTGCATATTCCTTGACCTGCTCATACGCATCCTTCGGTCCCTGTGTAGCGCGGATGATAACTTCATAACCGCCTTTGTTGAAGATATCCACGATGTCAAGCAGATGGGTCTTGATCTTTCCTTTTCCTGCCTTGGGGTTGAAAACAAAAAGCATTCTTTTTTTCATTATCCAATCCTCATTTCCCGAATTAGTTACGTCTATTCTTTTACTACTATAAAAAAAACGATGTAAAATGTCAATCTTAACTTTTCCTGATTGGTCTGACAACTTCTATCAAAAAATCATGATAACAAAAAAGTCCGAAAACCCAATTAAAATTGAATCTTCAGACCTTTTGTTAAGTAGCGAGAGGGGGATTCGAACCCTCGACACCACGGGTATGAACCGTGTGCTCTAGCCAACTGAGCTATCTCGCCATATTCAATATTTTTTCTGCGCCATCACGCAGTGATGTGTGCATCGGCATCGCAGATGCGCCTCACATTTTCCACTTCAACCAACAATATCTTGTCATTATCTTCTGTGGAAAATGGGACCTATAGGGCTCGAACCTATGACCCTCTGCTTGTAAGGCAGATGCTCTCCCAGCTGAGCTAAGATCCCATATAAGTAGCGAGAGGGGGATTCGAACCCTCGACACCACGGGTATGAACCGTGTGCTCTAGCCAACTGAGCTATCTCGCCATATTCTTTTGTAACATGGGACCTATAGGGCTCGAACCTATGACCCTCTGCTTGTAAGGCAGATGCTCTC
>CAVBVT010000007.1:40538-42685 GCA_963598855.1 Eggerthellaceae bacterium | reverse complement strand
GAAGAATATATATGTCTGTTTTACCACAAATATGGAAAATCTTTTATTGAACACTTGACAAAAAAGGATAATGGTAAGATAGTAAATTTAACGCTTCGTGAGTGGCAGTTATCAGGTTGTCCGGAAGCAGCTTATAAATATCAGATAAAAAGGATGGAAACAGATTATGATACCAAAGGATCCGGTAATGCTTTTAAGTTACGTAAATACACAGCTGAGGGATTTTTACAGATCCCTGGACGCTTTCTGTGAGGACAGAGGACTTGACAGAAAAGAACTGGAAGATAAGCTTGATATGATCGATTATGCTTATGATCCGGTTGTGAATCAGTTTGTATAAGACACATATTAAGACAAGAAGAAATACCCGTTTTGGAAAAAACTCTTAAATTCCAAAATGGGCATTTTTTGTGTGAGAAAAGATAGAAAAATGCAAGAAATAGATTAGCTTGGCAAATTAATAAATGCGTTTTGAGTTTGAGTAAAACAACTTATAAATCTTAAAAAAGTGTAAAATCCACAAAAATCAGTTGCATTTTTTGTGCAGATGTATATTATATATAGTTAGCCGACTAATTAAAAACAAAAGATGCTTCCGCCTGGATAAGAAGAAATAAAAGGCAGAAGTCTTGACGAAAGGAAAGGAGTGACAGCGTGTTTTGTAAGGAGGACGATGAGAAAGAGAGGCAGAGCAGTTTTTTATCTCTGTTTATGAAGGTGGACCGTCATTTTATGACGAAATGTTTTGGACAGATGCAGGAACTTGGCATTTATCCGGGACAGATCCCGGTTCTGGGAATGGTGGCCAAAAAGGATGGTTTAAGCCAGAGGGAACTTGCCAGGATCCTGAAGATCAAACCACCAACCGTAAATGTTTCTGTACAGAGACTGGAGAAGGCTGGTTTTCTTTATAAAAAACCGGATGAGAAAGACCAGCGAGTCACAAGGATCTACCTGACAGAAAAGGGAAAAGAGACAAAGGCGAAAGCTCTGGAGAGGATCCATAAGAATGAAGCAGTGATGCTAGAAGGCTTCAGTGAGGCGGAACAGTGCCTGCTGCGGAGATTTCTGGAGCAGATCCTTGTAAATATTGAAAAGATCCAGCCGGAGGAAAATATAGCAGATTTCAAGCCGGACGAAATAACAGAAAGGAAGGAACAGAAACGTGATTAAACTGATGAAATATCTGAAAAGATCCGCAGGTTATATCGTGATCATCATTGCGCTTCTTTTTCTTCAGGCATACTGTGATCTGTCGTTGCCGAATTACACATCCAATATCATCAATGTGGGAATTCAGCAGAACGGTATCGAGGACAGTGTTCCTGAAAAAATCAGAAAGACATCCATGGACAGCCTGAAGCTGTTTATGGAAGAGGATGACGCAGAAACCGTGGATTCTTTTTACGAAGAAGATGGAGATAATCTGGTATTAAACAACGGAATCTCAAAAGAAGAAAGAGAAGAATTGAACGACATTTTCGGGAAACCGATGATGATCGTTTCTACTCTGACATCCGACAGTGAAGAGACAAAAGCAGCTCTTGCAAAGATGGGGATCCCGGAAGGTGTGGACCCAATGACAGCTCTTTCCCAGATGCCGGCAGAGGCTCTGGATGCCATGAAAGATCAGGTCAGTGAGAAGATCGACAAGATGCAGGATTCCATCATCACCCAGGCAGGCGTGTCTTATGTCCGTGCAGAATATGAAGCTATGGGCGAGGATGTGGATGCCATCCAGATGGATTACATGAAATCTACAGGTATCCGCATGGTATTGATGGCACTGGTAACCATGATGGCTGCAGTGTGCGTGGTATTTCTTTCTGCAAGAGTTGCCGCATCTCTTGGACACGATCTCCGTGGACAGGTTTATAATAAGGTAATCGGATTTTCCAGCAGAGAGTACCACAAGTTTTCCACAGCATCCCTGATCACACGATGCACCAACGATATCCAGCAGATCCAGCAGGTTATGTCTATGATGTTCCGTATTGTGCTTTATGCGCCGATCCTCGGAATCGGCGGAGTGATTCGTGTGCTTCGGACAGATTCATCCATGACATGGATCCTGGGTGTTGCCATTGTACTGATTATGGCATTTATAGGAATGCTGTTTAAAATCGCAATGCCGAAATTCACAGCTT
>CAVBVT010000007.1:4170-40528 GCA_963598855.1 Eggerthellaceae bacterium | reverse complement strand
CTATGGTAGATAAGCTGAACCTAGTAACAAGAGAAATCCTTACCGGTATTCCGGTCATCCGTGCATTTAGCCGTGAGAAACATGAGGAGGAGCGTTTTGAGGAGGCAAACAGCAGTCTGACAAAAACAAACCTCTTTGTAAACCGCTGCATGACCTTTATGATGCCGGTGATGATGCTGATCATGAATGCTGTTTCCGTACTGACCATCTACAGTGGCTCCTATGCAGTAGATAACGGAAGTATGCAGGTTGGTGATGTAATGGCATTCATCCAGTATGCAATGCAGATTATCATGTCATTTTTGATGATCACGGCGATGTCTATTATGCTTCCGCGGGCAAATGTATCTGCACGTCGTATCAATGAGGTACTGGAAACAGAAGTAAGCGTTCATGATCCGGAGAATCCGGTACAGCCTTCTGAAAATGTAAAAGGTACTGTGGAGTTTGATCATGTTAGTTTTGCATATCCGGAGGCAGGAGAGAATGTCATCACAGACATTTCCTTTAAGGCAGAAAAAGGCGAGACCGTGGCGATCATCGGAAGTACCGGAAGTGGTAAGAGTACACTGATCAATCTGATTCCGCGTTTCTATGATGCGACAAAAGGTTCCGTGAAAGTGGACGGTGTGGATGTCCGGAAAATGACACAGAAAGATGTCCGTGACAGGATCGGTTACGTTCCGCAGAAGGGTGTGCTTTTCTCAGGAACCATTGATTCCAATATCCGCTACGGTAAGACAGAGATCTCAGAAGATGCGGTGAAAAAAGCTGCTGAGGTTGCTCAGGCCACAGAGTTTATCAATACCAAGCCAGAGGGCTATGGCTCCCCGATCGCACAGGGCGGAAGCAACGTTTCCGGTGGTCAGAAGCAGAGACTTTCCATTGCCAGAGCAATCGCAAAAGCTCCGGAGATCTTTATCTTTGATGACAGCTTTTCAGCACTGGATTTCAAAACAGACAGTACACTTCGAAAAGCACTGAAAGAACATACAAAAGAAGCAACAACCATTATCGTGGCACAGCGTATCAGTACAATTCTTAACGCAGATAAGATCATTGTACTGGACGATGGACATATGGCAGGAATCGGAAGCCATAAGGAGCTGATGAAGTCCTGTGAGGTATATCGCCAGATTGCCATGAGTCAGTTATCAGAGGAGGAATTGGCATGAGTCAGCAAAGAAGAAGAGGCCCTATGGGCGGACGCGGAATGCAGCCAACAGAGAAGGCCAAGGACTTCAGAGGTTCCATGAAAAAGCTCTTTGGCTATATGGGCAGATATAAATTCCGTTTTATCCTGATGTTTATCTTTGCAGTGGCAGGAACTGCTTTTAATATCGCAGGCCCGAAAATTCTGGGAAAAGCCACTACAGAGCTGTACAAAGGCCTGGTTGCCAAGGTAAACGGCACAGGAAGCATTGATTTTGACAAAATCGGAATGATCCTTCTGTGGACTTTGGGTTTGTATGTGGCAAGTGCATGCTTTTCCCTGATCCAGGGTTTTGTCATGACGGGGATTTCCAATGATGTCACCTACAATCTCCGAAAAGATATTTCAAAGAAGATCAATCGTCTGCCAATGAACTATTTCGAGAGCAGAACGAACGGTGAGATCCTTTCCAGGGTAACAAATGATGTGGATACCCTGCAGATGAGTATCAACCAGAGTCTGACACAGCTGATCACATCTGTAACCACACTGATTGGCGTATTTATCATGATGCTTTCCATTAATGTGTGGATGACTCTGGCAGCGCTTTTGATCCTGCCAATCTCCATGTTTATCATCAATAAGGTGATGAAACATTCCCAGAAATATTTCCAGGCGCAGCAGGAATATCTGGGGAAAGTAAACGGTCAGGTGGAGGAAAACTTCGGCGGTCATGATGTAGTAAGAGTGTTCAATAAAGAACAGGATGTGCTCAAAGAATTTGAGCGCGACAACCAGAAACTTTATGAGTCAGCATGGAAATCACAGTTCTTTTCCGGAATGATGATGCCGATCATGCAGTTTGTGGGTAATTTAGGATATGTGATGGTGGCACTGCTTGGAGGAATTTTTGCCATTAAGGGAACCATAGAGGTTGGAGATATCCAGTCCTTTTTCCAGTACATCCGTAATTTTACACAGCCGATCCAGCAGATCGCCCAGGTCACAAACCTTCTTCAGTCTTCCGCGGCAGCTTCTGAGCGTGTATTTGAATTCCTGGAGGAGCCGGAGGAAGAGCTTCAGCCTGAGAATCCGGATTCCATTGAGGGACTGGAAGGAAATGTACAGTTTGAGCATGTAAAATTCGGCTACAATCCGGATAAGATCATTGTAAATGATTTTTCCGCAGATGTGCATGATGGACAGAAAATCGCGATTGTAGGACCGACTGGAGCAGGAAAGACGACCATGGTCAAACTGCTGATGCGTTTCTATGATGTAAACGGCGGAAGCATCAAGGTTGACGGGCATGATGTCCGCAACTTTAACAGAAGTAATCTCCGTGAGATGTTCGGAATGGTACTGCAGGATACCTGGCTGTTTTCCGGAACCATTATGGAAAATATCCGCTACGGAAGATTGGATGCAACGGATGAAGAAGTAATCGCAGCAGCAAAAGCGGCTCACATCCACAATTTCATCATGCAGCAGCCTGGCGGATATCAGATGGTTCTGGACGAGGAAACCAGCAACGTTTCCCAGGGTCAGAAACAGCTGCTCACCATTGCGAGAGCCATCCTGGCGGATAACAAGATCCTGATTCTGGATGAAGCCACCTCTTCTGTGGATACCAGAACCGAAATGCAGATCCAGAAGGCTATGGATAACCTGATGAAGGGCAGAACAAGTTTTGTTATCGCCCACAGACTTTCCACCATCAAGGACGCAGATCTGATCCTGGTTATGAAGGACGGAGATATTATCGAGCAGGGTAATCATGAGGAACTTCTGGCACGAAAAGGATTTTATGCGGATTTGTATAACAGCCAGTTTGAACAAAAACAGGCATAATCCTGTT
This sequence comes from Eggerthellaceae bacterium, assembly GCA_963598855.1. Lineage (GTDB taxonomy): Bacteria > Bacillota > Clostridia > Lachnospirales > Lachnospiraceae > Blautia_A. Next base: position 37,517 of record CAVBVT010000007.1, on the reverse strand, counting down.
TTTGTTCATGAGGAAGTAGCGAAGCGGATTCCGAATGTCCGCTTTGCTGAAAGAGGCACAGGCGTAAGATAACCAGAGTGCAAATAATAGAAAATATCAATAACAGAAACGATAAAATTTAATCAAATCAGGTAAGTTTCCTGCTGAAATGTGAAAAGCAATGAGCATGGAACAGGAACTTGCCGGCAGGGTTATAGCACCGGAAATGTAAAGCAATCCGAAAAAAAGGATCGGCCGCATTTCCGGTGTTTTTTTGCTGATTTTTTGCCAGGTTAATACGGTGAATGAATATTGTATAATTCATATAAAAATGATGGGAATAATAATATAAAATATATAAAAATAGCACAAAATCGTAAGAAAGTACAGTCTATTCGGAAGAATAAAGAGGAATTCCCTAATTCATACAGTATAATAGGATATATCGAGTGTGCGGAAAAACTACAAACTATATAGTGGACAATGTTAAAGAGAAGAGAGGTATTTTTATTATGAAACAGAAAGCAATGGATATGAAACTTGTAGTAAAACCGCTGGTTGGATGTCTGACACATACACATTTCTGGGAGGGACCATGTCGTGCCGGACACAAAGAAGATATGACTGTTGAAGCTGAGACAAAAGCAGCTGATGAGGCATTCAAGAATTCAGTTGAGGGACTGAAAGGGGTTATTGATGAGGTAGAATTCACAGAGCCGCTGGATGTTCGTTATAATGAATCCTTCGTTGTAGACAAAGATCTTTTTGCAGAAATCGGAGAAAATGTAGATGAGATCGACTGCTTCCTCTGCATGGGCTGGAGAATCCCGAAACTTGAGCGTTTTGGAAAACCGGTGGTTATCTGGCAGAACGGAAACGAAGGAATTGATTTTGCAGCATACTGCCGTTCTATCGGAGTAGAGGCATATGTCTGTATGGATCTTCAGGATGTAAATGAGATCATGCATATCCTCTGGGTAAGAAAAGCAGTCCGCAATACAAGAGCTCTTGTACTGACAGCAGGTTCACAGCCTACATTTGGTATCCAGAGTCTGATCCGTGATCCGGAGATCCTTCGTCAGCGTTACGGAGTTGAGGTAGTAAAACTTCCATTCACATCCATCTTTAAATATATGGACGAGATCACAGATGAGGAAGCAAAACCGATCGCAGATAAGATCATTGCAGGATCTACCGATACACAGGTAAATACAGATTGGTTTATCAATGACGTGAAATATTATCTGGCGGCTAAGAAGATGATGGATATTTATGACTGCAACGCTTTCTCAACAGCATGTCATGAGCTCTGTACAACAGAAATCCCGCAGAACCGTAAATTTACACCATGTATGTGCCATTCCATTATGAAAGATGAGGGAATCCCAAGCGGATGTGAGGAAGATCTTAACGCATTGATGGCTATGCTGATCATGCAGTACGCTGGAAAACGTCCGGCATTCATGGGTAACCCGAACCACGAGACAGACGAGCTTCTCCGTATCCACCATGCAGTACCTGCCCTTCAGATGAACGGTTACGGAACAAAACCGCTGGCATACAAACTCTGGGCATTCACAGGACAGGGATTTGGCGGCAAACTGCAGGTTGACTTCACAGAGAATGATGATGATTACATCACACTTGGACGTTTCAATCCGGCTGGTGATACCATGTGCATCAAGAAAGGCAAAGTTATCCGTTCTGAGTACGAGGATACATACTGCAGCCCGTTCTACTATATCCAGATGGACGATGCAAGAGAATTCATGCACAACCTGGCAGGCTTCGGACATCATCAGGTACTGATCTTCGGCGATTACACAAAAATGATCAAGAAGATCGCAAAAGTTATGAATTTCAATATTCTGGAAGGATGATTGGATGATATATCTGAACAACGGGGCGACTTCCTGGCCGAAGCCCCCGGCTGTTTCGGAAGCTGTGCAGGCGTGTCTTAGCGGCACGCCTGCTTCGCAGTTCCGGGGCGGCAGCTCGATCATGAAAAAAGATGTGGAAGTACTTTGCCGGGAAAAACTGGGACAGCTTCTTGGAATCAGGGAAACAGAGAGGATCTTTTTTACATCAGGGGCAACGGAAAGTATGAATACAGTCCTCGGGGGGCTGGACTACGGAAAAAAAGGCAGCAGCATTCTGGTAACGCAGACAGAACATAACAGTGTTCTGCGCCCTGCATATAATCTGGAACAGCTGAAAGACCATCCGGTGCTGGTAGCGGAGTGTACGATAAACGGGACAGTGACAGAGGGAGCTTTGGAAAAAACAGTACGTCCGGACAGTCGTGTACTGATCGTGAACCACTGTTCCAATGTGACAGGCTGCGTGCAGGATATGAAAATGATCCGGGATTTTGCAAAAAAGCATGGACTGATCCTGGTTGTGGATGTGTCCCAGAGTGCTGGCTGTATCCCTGTTGATGCAGATAAATGGGAAGCAGATGCGCTTATTTTTACAGGGCATAAAAGTCTGATGGGAATCCAGGGAACCGGCGGATTTTATATCAGGAACGGAATTGAGCTGAAACCGCTGAAGTATGGGGGAACCGGAAGAAACAGCGCACAGCTTACCTACGAGAACAAAGACTATGAGTATGAGGTGGGAACCCAGAACATGCCGGGAATCACAGGGCTTCTGTCAGGGGTGGAATTTATTGAGAAGACAGGACTTGCTGCAATTATGGAAAAAGAATCTCGCCTGATGGAAATGCTTTATAATGGGCTGGAACAGATAGAGGGTGTAAAGATCTACGGAAACCGTGACGTATGCAAAGGACCTGTGATGAGCCTGAATTTTCAGGGGCTGAAAGCGTCGGATGCCGCATATATTCTGGAAAGCGGATATGGGATCATTGTCCGTGCAGGGCTTCACTGTTCACCGCTGATCCATAAGGCAATGGGAACGGAAGATGGCGGGACTGTGAGAGTAAGTGTTTCGTGGTTTACAGAGGAGAAGGATATAGAGGAATTTTTAAGAGCTGCGAAGGAGATAGAGGCATCTGTGGCACGGAATATTTAACTGAAAGGGGAAGACACGATCATGAAAATAATAGGAAAACAGCCTTCCAGGGAAAAATGCGCAGAATCCGGCTGGTTTGCCTGGGATTATCTTCTGGATGAACCGGTAGAGCGGGAATTCATCCTGAAACTGAGGCCATTGGGAGGCTTCACATATCTTGATATGCTGAAACAGCCGTTTTTTAAGATCGACAGTGATTACTATATGATAAAAGGAATCCAGGGCAACGATTATTTCCGCATTGCTGTCCATGGAAAACACGAAGACCAGCTGGAAGAGTTAGAACGATCTATCACAGATTGCATGGAAAAATAATATCTGCTATAATACTGTGAGCGTAAAAAGACGCTGGAAAGGCTGCCGGCCTGCCGGGAACAGCCGACGCGGTGACAGTGTCTGCGTTTACAGGAGGCAGAATTTGCGATTAGAGAGAGACAACATACCCCTTGACAAAGAATTTCCTTTTCAGATCTCCGAGGTGGAACTGACACCTTTAAACAGCCGGCCGGGAAGCTATCACTGGCACAGCTATTTTGAGATCACCTGCGTGCTTGAGGGAAAAGGCAACTATTTTGTAAACGGGCAGGAATATACAATGGAAGAGGAAGATATCATCATCTTCAATAATGTGGAACCCCATGGATGGAAGCTGATCGGCGGAGATATGAAGCTTCTGGTCATGATCTTTTCACCGGAATTTGTAGCTGAGAAGCTGAGTATTTTTGATACGGAATATCTGAAACCCTTTGTTGAGAGAGGAAGTAATTTCAAGAACCGTATCGGCAGGGAAGAAGAAATCAGCGGAGAGATCCGTTCCAGTATCTGGGAGATCTACCACGAGTGGCAGCAGCGCAAAGAAGGCTATCCGCTGATGATCAAGGCGAATGTACTTCGTATCCTTACTATGCTGATCCGGGCTTATCAGGATGAGAGCAAGTCCGGGGAGATGCTCCGTGAGAAGAAAAATGCAATGAAGCGTCTGGAGCAGGCTTTTAATTACATAGATGATCATTACTGTGAGAAGATCACGCTGGAAGAAGTTGCTTCTTCGGTATATATGAGTTCCAATTATTTTTCTTCTTATTTCCGTAAGGTGACAAGTATCAGTTTCAGCGATTATGTCACAAGGATGAGGATCAACCACGCGCGTGAGCTTCTTCGGGAAACAGATAAAAATGTTACAGAAATTGCCATGGAATGCGGATTTAACAATATTTCCAATTTTTACAGGCTTTATAAAAAACACGTGGGAAAACCGCCAAAAGATGAGAAGCAGAAGAAACAGTAAAAATAGTTAAAATTCATGAGCAGATAAGTCATAGACGGGAATCAGGCTTCGATGTTAAGATAAAAGTAAGAATTTTGTCCTGATATCGGAGCTTTTTTATATCATAAAAGCACATACAGAGCGGAATATTAATGTCCGCTTTATTGGACAGATAAGGAGAAGGGGAATTATGGTTAAAACAGATAAATACGTACAGTTTGAAGTCGGAAAACTGACATACAGAGTAGTTCCGGTGACAGAGGAGATCATCCGCGTGATCGTTTCCGGGAAAGAGATTAAAGAGGCACAGGACTCCAGGATCATTGAAAAAAAAGAATACCCGGAGATCGTTTTTTCAGCAGAAGAGAATGAAGGAAATATCGTTGTGAAAACTGCGAAGGTCTGTGCAGAGATCAACACTGCATCTGGTGATATCGTCTGGAAGCATGCAGACGGAAGCCAGTGGCTTTCCCAGAAGAAACCGGAACTGATCGAAACAGATGTGATCCACTATAATACAGGCGATGAGGAGCCGATCATCAACCGCGTAAAGACAGTTGACGGTGAAAGAAACTTTATCCAGAACCTGAAAGCTGAGAAAGTAAGAACAGCATATCGTGGAAAGCTGTTCTTCACATGGAAAGAGGATGAGGAGATCCATGGACTTGGCCAGGCTGAAGAAGGTATCTACAATTACAGAGGCCACTGTCAGTATTTATATCAGCACAACATGCGTATCCCGATGCCGGTTCTGGTTTCCACAGAAGGATATGGGATTCTTGTTGACTGCTGTTCTCTTATGACGTTTAATGATGATCTGAAGGATTCCTATCTGTTCCTGGATACTGTAGATCAGATGGATTATTATTTTATGGGCGGACAGACTATGGATGAGATCATCCATGATTACCGTTACCTTACAGGTAAGGCGCAGATGCTGCCGAAATGGGCTTACGGTTATATACAGTCCAAAGAACAGTATTATACAGCAAAAGAGCTTCTGGAGATCGTTCGCCACTACCGTGAGATCGGGGTTCCGCTGGACTGCGTGGTACAGGACTGGAATACCTGGGAGCCTGGAAACTGGGGTGAGAAGATCCTTGACCAGGAGCGTTACAGAGATATGAAAGAGTGTGCGGAAGAAATCAGGAAACTGAATGCACACACTATGGTATCTGTATGGCCAAATATGAATGCAGGCGGTAAAAACCATACAGAATTCTTTGAGTCTGGTCATCTGCTTTTTGATTATGCAACGTATGACGCATTTAATGAAGAAGCCAGGGAAATGTACTGGAAACAGGCGCAGGAAGGGCTTTTTGACCAGGGATTTGAATCCTGGTGGTGTGATTCCACAGAGCCATTTTCCGGCCCTGACTGGGGTGGTGCAGTGAAGAGAGAGCCATGGGAAAGATATGAGCTTGTTGGCGGTGAGCACAAGAAATATCTGGATCCTGCTGTTGCCAATGCCTTTGCACTGATGCATGCAAAGGGAATCTATGAGAACCAGAGAAAAACTACAGAAGAGAAACGAGTTCTTAACCTGACACGCTCAGGTTATGCTTCCGGTCAGAAATATTCTGCAATGCTTTGGTCCGGTGATACCTGCGCATCCTGGGATAATTTCAAAACCCAGATTGTGGAAGGCCTGAATATGGGACTTAGCGGATATCCGTACTGGACACTGGATATTGGTGCGTTCTTTACTGTTGCTGATAAATGGCAGAACCGAGGATGCGGCTGCAACACAGATCCGGAGCCGAAATGGTTCTGGCAGGGCAAATATAACGAAGGTGTGAAGGATAAAGGATACTGTGAACTGTATACAAGATGGCTGGAGATGGGAACCTTCCTTCCAATGTTCCGTTCCCATGGAACGGATACACCAAGAGAAATCTGGAATTTTGGTGAAAAAGGAACCATGTTCTATGATGCTATCGAGAAGTTCATTAAGCTTCGTTATCATCTGATGCCATATATTTATTCCATGGCAGGCGCTGTGCATTTTAATGATTATACAATCATGAGAAGCCTTCTTTTCGACTTTCCGGAGGATAAAGAAGCACGCAAAGTTGAGAATGAGTTTATGTTCGGACCGTCTATTCTGATCTGTGCTGTCACAGAGCCGATGTATTATGGTCCGGAGAGTACTGAGATCCAGAGAGAGAAAACATGGAAATGCTATCTCCCAGCAGGTACCAAATGGTATGATTACTGGACAAATAAAGAATACGAAGGCGGTCAGTACGTAACGGTAGATGCACCGATCGATCAGATGCCGATTTTTGTAAAAGCAGGAAGCATCCTTCCTGTTGCAGAAGGTCTTGTATATGCTTCTCAGAAACCAGAGGAACCGGTGAAACTTATGGTATATCCGGGCGCAGACTGCAAGTTCACTGTTTATGAAGATGAGGGAAATAACTACAATTTTGAAAACGGTGCTTATGCAACAACAGAGCTTACATGGGATGATAAGGCAGGAGTTCTGAATGTTGGCGAGCGCAAGGGAAGCTATCCGGGAATGGAAGAAGTTTCCTATGTGACTGAAGTTGTAAAATAAGTAAGAGAAAATAGGAGAAGACTGTCTGAAAAGGCGCTGAAAATGTAGAATTGCTGTTTATGTGCTGAACAGTGATACAACACATGCGTCTTTTGGGGCAGTCTTTTTTTACTCTATACATCGTGACGGCTTTCAGGTATAATTCTGTAATAAGGCATTTTTATGTCTGAGAAAAAACGACAGAAACGGGAGGATTTTACCATGATCATAACAACAACGCCATCTGTAGAGGGAAGAGCAATCCGTGAATATAAAGGAATCGTATTCGGAGAAGTGATCACAGGAGTAAACTTTATGAAAGATTTTGGCGCAGGACTTCGGAATTTTTTTGGCGGCAGAAGTGCCGGCTATGAGGAAGAACTTCAGAAAGCCAGAGAAGAAGCACTGGCAGAGATGGAGCAGCGTGCAGGCGCAGTGGGAGCCAACGCAGTGATCGGCGTGGATATTGACTACGAAGTGCTTGGCGCAGATAATGGCATGCTGATGGTGACAGCAAGCGGAACTGCGGTAGTGGTGGATTAAGGCTTATGATAGCGGTAAAAAACGGACGTAAATACCTTTCCCATGTGACAGAGACATTAAGGCACAGGATCGCACAGCTGGATGAATCCATAGAGGCCGGACAGAAAGAAATCGAAGGTATGCACGAGTACTACTGGGAAAATTATACAGAGATGGACCAGTACGGATATGAGAATTTTGATAACCAGCAGGCTCTTCTTCATGAGATCAATGCCAGCAATGAGAAGATTGAGCTGCGCCGGAGGTTTCGCCGGATGATGGATTCGCCGTTTTTCGGAAGAGTGGATTTCTGCTATGAAGGGGAGGATGAGCCAGAGATCTTTTATATTGGAATTGCCAATCTGGCTGAGGAGAACGGTGGACTTCCGTTGATCTATGACTGGAGAGCACCTGTGTCCGGACTGTTCTATGATTTTGACAAGGGACCGGCTTCCTACCAGGCTCCGCTTGGCGAAATCCACGGGGATATTGCGGCCAAGTGGCAGTACAAGATCCGCGGCGGAAAAATGATCTATGAGTTTGAGAGTGATGTAAAGATTGACGATGAGATCCTGAAAGCAGAGCTTGGAAGCAATGGTGATGTACAGCTGAAAAATATTATCCGTACAATTCAGAAGGAGCAGAATGCAATTATCCGAAACACTTCGGATCGTATCATGGTGATCCAGGGAGCAGCAGGAAGCGGAAAGACTTCCATTGCTCTGCACAGGATCGCTTATCTTCTGTATCATGACAGGAAAAATCTGAAATCTTCTTCTGTGCTGGTACTTTCACCGAATGGGGTGTTCTCGGATTATATTTCCCATATCCTGCCGGAGCTTGGCGAGGAAAATATCCGGGAAATGAGCTTTGATCTTTTTGCATACAAGAGATTGAAAAATGTTGTCTCTGACTGCGAGGACCGTTATGATCTGATCGAGCGCCAGATTGCAGGACTCTGTGATGAGAAGCTTCTAAAAGAGAAGCTGTCATGGGATTTTCTGGACTGTATGGAGGGATATCTTGTGGAACTTGAGGACAGCCTCATGAACTTCCGTGATGTAGAACACAGAGGCGTGGTCAAAAAAGAGCAGGAGATCATAGAACTTTTTTACTTTAAATTCATGGATATCCCGCTGCTTTCCAGAATGGATGCAGTGGCAGAATATTTCATTGATGAAGTGGAGACTCTTAAGGGATTCGATCTTCCGGATGAGGAGAGGGATGCTGTGAAAAGTTGTTTCTACAGGATGTATGAGACAAGAGATCTCTATGTGCTGTATAACCGTTTCCTGAAACAGGAAGGCTTTCCACCTCTTCCGCAGGTGCAGTATGAAAAAAGAAAGCTGCGGTATGAGGATGTGTATCCTGTACTGTATCTGAAATACAGGCTAGAGACCCAGCAGGAGGACGGAGGTGTTCGTCATCTGATTGTGGATGAGATGCAGGATTATTCTATGATCCAGTATTTGATTATCCAGAAGCTTTTTAAATGTAAGATGACGATCCTTGGTGACAGGGAGCAGACTATGGACGGCGAGCAGCAGGATGTACTGACATTTCTGCCGAAGATCTTTGGAAAAGATATCCGTAGGATCGTAATGAACAAGAGCTACCGCAATACTATTGAGATCGCCTCGTATGCCAACAAGCTGGCGGGAATTACGGAGGTAGAGCTTTTTGAACGTCATGGAAAGCCTGTTGTGGAGGAAGAATTCCCGGGGCTTGAGGAGGCACTGGAAAGTGTGGTGAGAGAGCTGCGGCTTGAGAAACAGGCGGCATTATCTGAGAATCCAGCAGAGGGAGCAGCGGGTGCTGTCGAAGAGATAGCAGAAGATATTGTTTCTTATGAGACAGCAGCCGTGATCGCAAGAACTGCAGACGAAGCAAGAGAAGCCTACTATATCCTGAAAGAGAAGCTGGAAGCAGAAGGATTTGATACAAAGGAGCGTCTGTCTCTTCTTCACAGAGACAGTACAAATTTCAAAAAAGGCCTGACTGTCACAACATTCTACATGGCAAAAGGACTGGAGTTTGATCAGGTATTCTCTGTATTTACGGGAGAAGACCGGAGCTCGATCGTGAACCGGGCACGGTATATTGCAGCTACAAGAGCTCTTCATGAATTGTATATGTATGAGATTTTGGATGTCTTATGATGTAAATAAAAAAGTCATTTCAGAAGCTGAAGGTTCTGGGAACAGAGCATAACCGAAACTTCATGAAATGGCTTTTTATTTTAACCGAATCAAGAAAGTCCCCTGTGGGGGTGCGAATATCCGCCAGAGGGTATTGTGTAATGTTTCGCAGATCTCATTCGTAGATCTGTTGGATTTCGCCCTCATCTTTATATTCCAGAGGGCTTTTTCCGGTATGTTTCTTAAAGATCCTACTGAAATATCCCTGGTCATGATAGCCGCACATTTCGCTGATCTGCTTCACGGAAAGGGAAGGCTCATGGATCAGCAGCTTCTGCGCATGGCTCATCCGGAGATGGATCAGATATTTAGTAGGGGTGCAGTCATACACCTGACAGAAGATCTTGGTCAGGTAGCTGGGGCTGTAATTCATGGTTCCTGCGATCAGGTTTAGGTTGATATCCTCTGCATAATTCTGAACCATGAAGTTTTTGAGTAGTTCTGCAATCTGGGTCGGGGACATGGAAGAAGCACCTGGGGCGAATACGGTTTCGTAGTCATCACGCTTGATCTGGAGTTCCTGTTTGATCTTAAGGAGAACATTATGGAGTTCCTCCGGATCTACAGGTTTCAGAAGATAATCAGAAACCTTCAGCGAGATGGCTTTTTTTGCATATTCAAAATCGGAAAAACCGCTGGTGATCACAAATTTCGTAAAGGGAAACTGATCCCGGATCCTGGTGAGCAGAGTGATCCCATCCATGACAGGCATCTTGATATCCGTAAATACCACATCCGGACTCATCTGTTCCACCAGCGAGAGAGCCTGAGCACCTGTCTGGGCTGTGCCGATCACCTGAAAATCAGGATCTGCTTTTTCAATTTTATGTACCAGATTATTCAGAAGAAGTTCTTCATCTTCTGCTACAATAACAGTATAGTTCATAGTATTATTCCTCCGCATCTGTCTGGAAATACCGTCCAATAGAAACAATTCCGTGGCCGTCCGCCGTATTTCCATACCTGAAAATTATATCATCTTTGCAGAAGAGTTTCCAGCGGAGAAATACGTTGACAGTGCCAAGACCGTTGATCTTTAACGCAGGCATGCCAGGATTTCGAATGGCATTCATGATATCTGAAGTTATTTTTTTCTTGGCTTCCTCTGTAAATCCCGGGCCGGTGTCTGTGACATCGATCTGCCAGCTGTTTTTGTTTATCGTACTGCTGATGGTGATAGTCCATGGCGGTTCACAGTCAGAACCATATTTGATGGCGTTTTCCACAATAGGCTGGATGATCAGTTTCGGAACTGGCTGATCCAGGAGAGATTCATCCACATCAATGGAATAATTCAGGCTGGACTGGTAGCGCACTTTCATGCAGTAGAGATATTTCTGGACATAATCAAGTTCTTCACGGAGCGTTACAGTTGTTTCAGAGGTGTTGGTGATGTAGCGCATGATCTTGGAAAGATTGCGGCACATTTTTTCTACAGTATCGGTATCCCCGTTCTCTGCAAGCACCATAATACTTGAGAGGGAGTTATAATAAAAATGAGGGTTGATCTGGCTCTGAAGAGCCATACCGCGGGCTTTCATTTCCTGCTCTTTGGCTTCGTTGAGCTGGGTCATGGAATCTTTCAGGTTATCACTCATCAGCTGGAAGGCCTGATACAGCTCTTCCAGTTCATTGACGGAAACCGGATAGGAAGTGACCTTTTCCTGCCCCAGGGTATCAAGCTGAATGCGCTGGATGATATGCTTGAGATGCTTTACCGGTTTCACGACAGAACGGGACAGCCGATAGGAAACAATGACTGCGGCAAGAAGAAATACGGCTACGACAGCCAAGAGAATCTTCAGCATTTTATATACGGGTGCAAGGATCACGGATTCAGGCTGGATGGTCAGGTAGGTAAAGCCGGTATAGGCAGAGTGCAGCCTGGAGACATATTCCTTCTTGGCTGTCAGAGGACTCTGAACAATAAGGACTTCCTGATCGGAATCGGTAAGGGTGTAGTAGTTGGAGATATTCTTGGCGTTAGCTTCTGTGGTATCGTAAGGATAGATAAGATCACCGGATTCATTAAAAACATATACACTGGCAGAAGTTCCATGATTTTTTTTTTGATAGGAGATAATGCTTTTGAAAATAGATTTGCACTGCTTGGCAGTTTCGATAACTCCGACACTGCGGCGGTATTGATTGGTAAAGGAACGATACAGGGAAATGAACCACTGGGAGTAGTTGTTGGATTTTGAATAAACCTGTGTGCTGTAGGGAGCCGTGATGACCTTTTTTCCATTGGCACTTGTAGCTTCCTGAATCCAGATATTCTGGGATTCGTCTGTTTTTTTTACCATTGTGGAAAGTCCGGACTGGAGTACGTATCCGGAAAAATCGTAGAGATTAACCTGATCAGCCTTAAGCTCGGTTCCGCTCAGTGAAATAAAAAGCTCAGACATTTCAGAGAGCATATTGTTGGAGATGTTCAGATCAAAGGACTGATCAAGTATTGTTTTTGAGATGCTACTGTAGTTGATGTTTACAGATACGGTATCTAGATTCCTTATTGCGGAATCTGTCTGAGTCTGAAATGTGGAATTTAGAGTGGTCATGGCACTGATTTGACTTTTTTTCAGCTGTCCGGAGGCAAATATATAAAAAAATACGGCAAAAGAAAAGAGAATCAGACAGGCCATACCAAGATATGCGATAAAAAGCTTGGACTGCAGGCTACGTGATTTCATAGAAAATGCTCCTTTCATGTTTGTAATGTATGAATAGCGAAAACTAGTACAGCGAATATTAAGTAAACGCTATATTGACTTGTCTGATTTTTCATATGCGGCGTTGTCGTCAATCGCCGTAGCCACCGCTACGCCTCATTCCTCTGCCTTGCATATGAGAAAATCATCCTGCGTCAATATAGCAGATACTTAATTTTCGCTGTACTAGTTAAAATTATAACATATTTGTATAAAAAGTACAAATAAAAAAGGAAAATATCCATGGTTTCTGATGCGATTTGATGATAAAATAAAAAAATTACAACGGAAATTTCAGATTGTACAAAGGGTTTGTCATTTATAAGTATGTAATCTGGCGAGAGGAGAAAATAAATGAGAGTAGAACGAAATAAGGCAGTATTTGATGGAATTCCGGAAGCAGTACCTGCAGGAAATGTGGATGTTTCCGGAGGCGGACGATGGAAAATATGGCAAAATGCAGGGACGAAGATCGATGCACCGATACTGGGAAACGGAAATCTTCTGGCGGCTGTTTCCGGGGATGCAGAATATCCACAGTTCTGGATCACAACAAACGATTTCTGGCAGATGGAAAGTGCAGCAAACTGGGAATTTTTTCACGATAATGCCTCTGCAAAATGTGATCCGGCAGTCAGTGGCGGAGGACCAAGACCGATCGGACGCATGGTTTTTGATATTCCGGATATGAAGGGGGCAGACTGGAGTTGTCAGCAGGATTTTTTTACCGGAACAACCCGTGTAGAGCTTGATACCGATGATGGAAAAAGCTGCTCGCTGAAAAGCTGGATAGCAGCGGCTGAGAATATTCTTGTAGTAGAGTTTGAGGCAAATACAGAGCTTAGGCTGACCTTTGATTTTTATTTTCCGGATGAAACGGGCAAGGGCTGTGATACCGCGGCAGATATCTGGGGCAGCGGAGAAGGCGATGAGATACAGAATGGAATGTTTGCAGGTACTGTGACCGGAAGACCTCTGCAGGTGAAAAAAACAGGCGGTGGAATCGTAAGTGGATACAGGCAATTTTCGGATCATGTTGATATGCCGGTGAAGGCAGGTTTTGCAGGCTGCTTTATTGAGGAAGGGATAATATCAGAAACAGAAAAAAAAGTCCGTGACATGAGAAACCGGAGCACAGAGAAAATACTGACAGCCGGGAAGAAGGAAATATTTGTTCTGCCGGTTCGTACCTGGGCGAAATGCAGCAGACCATATGAGTATGCATTTTCAAGGGCAAGATGGATCACGGGAGGGGATGTAGAAAAGTTAAGAGAGCGTCACCTGTCCTGGTGGAAAAATTTCTGGTCGACTTCGGAAATTTCCCTGGATGATCCGGTCATTGAACAACGGTATTATCTTTCGAAATATATGCTGGCCAGTATGTCCCGGGATCCTGAATATCCACCGAATATCCTGGGAATCAGCACCTTTGATCGTCCGGCATGGAATGGTAATTACAAGATCAATTATAATCACCAGTCACCTTATCTGAATCTAATGGTTTCCGGTCATTTTGAACAGTCTGATCCACATGATGCACCATATCTCAGGTTGATGGAAATCTCGGATGAAATGAGCAAAAGGCTGCTACATCATGAGGGGCTTTATTATCCATTGGGGCTGGGACCACATGGAGTGGTCAGCGAGGCACTGCTTCTCCATATGAAATCACCTGCACTTCACGGAGCCTTGAATATGATCTACAGATATGGGATCACCGAAGATGAAAGCTATGCCTGGAAGATCTACCCATATCTTTGCGGTGTGGCAGAATTCTGGGAAAAGGAGCTTATATGTAGAGATGGCGTGTATCATGTGGTAGGGGACGGAATGCATGAGCGGACTGATGACAATATCCGTGAGCATGGAGTGCCGGAGGATCCGGTGAACACACTTGGATATCTGAAAACCTTTTTTACATGGATGCCAAGGATCAGCGCAGCACTGGATGTGGATGAGGAAAAGAGAGCAAAATGGATGGAAATAGCAGAAAATCTGGCTTCATTCCCAAAAGGGAGAGTTAGCGAAATAAAGGATAACCCTACGCTCTGGACAGAGGTGGATGTAAAGCTGGAGGAGCTGCTTTCGAATGAGGAGCTGAATCGGGAAATCTATTATGATGAAGGAAAGGGTGGAAAATGGTCGTTTCATTTTCCGGGGAATATCATGCACATATATCCCGGAAATGCAGTTGGCCTTGGTAGTGACCCGGCTGAGCTTTTGGTCGCAAGAAATACGGTGCATATTCATGCACTGGTGGAAAAAGCACTGGGAGAATATGAATATAGGAAAAACAAAAAAGGAGATCCGCATTTTTATAAAGCTGGAGCATTTAATGCGTCCAATCTGAGTTGCATATTTTTTACGGCGGCAGCCAGGGTTGGCTATGATCCTGCAATAATATGGAAGGAAATGCGCGAGCTGATCATCCACAGGGGACTTCCGAACGGCTTCATAAAGGAAAATCCACACGGAATTGAGCAGCTGAATACAATTCCGGATGCACTCCAGGAAATGATGCTTCAAAGCTATGAGGGAATCATCAGAATATTTCCGGTCTGGCCAAGAAAGGAGCATCCGGAGGCTTCATTCCGGGGCTTTCGCGCTTGGGGAGGCTTTGAAGTAGGGGCGTCCATGAAGAATGGAGAAATTGAAGAGGTGACGGTGCAAAGTCACAGAGGACACAGCTGCCGGATTGAAAACCCATGGGAGGGAAGTCAGGTAAAAGTGCGTTATGAATACTCAGGATGTGAAGAGATATATTCCGGTGATGTGCTGGAATTAACAATGCATAAAGAAGAAAATATTATATTAACTGGCGTATTAGCTGAAAAAAACTTAAAATAGTATATGATATAGTGAAAAAAGTACAAAAAATACAGCGAGAATATCCATGGATAGCGTGAAAAATAAATGATAAAATAATATCATCAAAACGGAGGGAAAACGTGAAAAGGTTTTCACAAGCAAAATGATGATCTATAAGGAGGAAATGTAAATGAAGAAAAAGAGTTTTGTGGCAGTGGCCTGTGCGGCTGCAATGATCGCATCCATGACTGCAGGGCTTGCAGTGAATGTATCAGCTGCAGATGAAAAGAGTGAATTTGCAGGGGAAGAGCTGAGTATCCTGGTTTCAGCAGGATGGATGGATAACCGTTATGACGAGACGATCAAGCGTTTCGAGGATACCTATGATGTTACGGTAGATCTTCAGACGATCCCGGCTGACCAGTATTCAGATCTTCTTCAGTCCAAGCTGGCAACGGATTCCTGCGCAGATATTTTCTGGATCCAGTCCAACCCGTTTGCAATCGAATCTACCATCGTAGACCCAGAGAAATATTGCATTGATTTTACCGGCGCATCATGGGAAGATATCATGCCTGAGACAAGAAAAGAGTCTTGTGTATACAATGATAAGCTGTACGGACTTCAGATCTGGCACAATTCACCGGAGTATGTAATGGTTTACAACAAGACCATGTTTGAGGAAAATGGCTGGGAGACACCGTCAAATTATGCAGAGCTTAAAGATCTCTGTGCAAAGATTGCAGACACAGGAGTTACCCCATGGTTTATGCCTGGTGCAGACGGATGGCAGCATCCGCTGGCATTCTTCCAGATCGGAGGAGTTTATGAGGAGGCAACACCTGGACTCTATGATGCATTAAATACAAACCAGGCAACATTTGCAGACAATGAAAAAATGCTTGAGGTTCTGAATGAGTTCAAGGAGCTTTCTGATGCAGGATACTTCGGTGAGGACTGGATCGGAACAGACAGCACAAACATATCCAATGAGTTTGGTGACAGAAATGTTGCGATGGCAATGGCTAACTCAAGCTTTATCCAGCAGATTAAGGATGATACAGGCACAGAGGATGAGTTTGGTATGTTCCTGATCCCGCTTGGAGATAACACATGGTATCCGACAAACCCGGCAGGACCTACAATGTTCGGCTACAAGGGAACAGAGCATGAGGATCTTGTAAAGGAATTCTTTAACTTTGTTACAACAACAGAGAGCCTTCAGGAAATCCTGGATAATTCTCCGTCCTATACAAACCTGGATGTAAACGATGATAATCTTAAGCAGCACTGGCTTGCAGAGGAAGAGGAGTTCCTCAAGACAGTAGATGACAGCAAGAAGAGCGTTTCTGTTCTTCAGACAGGAACCAAGTATACAAATGATTACTGGACTCAGTTCGCTCAGGATATGGTTGCATTCTGCCAGGGTGAGATGGAAGCAAACGATGTCCTCAAGAACATGGATACCAACCGTGCTGAGGCAGCAAAAACTGTCGGTGATGAGAACTGGAAATAAGAAATGATCAGCACTGAATTATGAATACTGTAACGTATTGATGAATGGCAGAGCCGGTATTTGCCGGCTCTGTTTTAACTAAAAGAAAAGGGGGTACCTTCTGTGAATAAGAAAAGAATTTATCCACAGTGGTTTTTGATCCTGCCACTGGCTTTGTATATCATATTTTTCCTGCTTCCCAGTGTAATGGGTATTGGCTACTCATTTACAGACTGGAACTCTAGGAGTGTTCTGAATGGTACACATTTTGTCGGATTACAGAATTTTACAGAAATTTTTACATCTGATAAGGACTATCTCGGCGGCATTGGCAACACGTTGAAGTTTACGATCATATCCAATATTGTCAAGCTGATTCCGGCACTTCTGATCGCAATTATGCTTCAGGAGGGACTTAAAGGCAAAGGGCTTTACAGAACGTTGCTGTATCTTCCGTCAATTCTGCCTTTTGTGATCATTGGTCTGGTATTTAAATCCATCCTGAATTATAATAACGGACTTTTAAACACTGTTCTGGATGCTTTGCATCTTGGGATTTTCAAACAGAAGTGGCTGTCAGATCTGGCGGTGGTATGGAAATCCATTTACGGAGTTGACGCATGGAGAGGTATTGGTTATGTTATGACCATTTTCCTTGCAGGTCTGAATACCATTCCGAAATCCTATTACGAGGCCGCGCAGATCGATGGTGCGAATTTCTGGCAGAGGCTTCGCTATGTAACACTTCCGATGCTCAGTGGCGCGATCATGATCAACCTTGTATTTGGTATTACATATGGCCTGAAGGTATTCGATATTGTTTATGTGCTTACAAACGGTGGTCCTGGACATGCGACAGAGGTTCTTACAACCTATGCGTTCCAGCTCTATTCAAGAGGTCAGTACGGAATGTCCTCTGCATTGAATACGATTCTTCTCCTGATTACGGCGGTGGTAGGTGTTCTGATTGTTAAAATCTTGGGAAAACAGGAGGTGCAGCAATGACAAAGAGAAAAACTCAGAATCTTTTGAAGCATATTGTATGTATTGCCTTATGTCTTACGATTGTACTGCCCTTTTATATGGTACTTGTAAACTCATTCAAGAGTAAGGGTGAGGCAGCGAGAATGAGTCTCAGCCTTCCAAAAGAGTGGATGTTCTCCAATTATACAGAGGTTATAGAGAAGGGAAACCTTATCCAGGGCTTCTGTAACAGTCTTCTGTATGCGCTGGTTGCAACAACTCTTGGTGTTGTGCTCTGTTCGATGGCAGCCTTTGTAATGTGTAGGAAGCGTACAAGACTGAATGTGTTTTTATACTATTTTGTGCTCTGTGGACTGTTCTTTCCAGTAAACTATGTAACTCTTGTGAGGGTGCTGTCAGCGTTTCATCTGAATGATACCCGTCCGGGAATTATTATGGTTTTCACCAGTGCGATGATTCCGTTCTGTGTGTTTACCATCCGTAACTTCGTGATTTCAGTTCCAGTTGAGTTGGATGAGGCAGCCGTGATCGACGGCGCTGGTCCTTTAAGTCTGTTTTTCAAGGTTATCATGCCGCTTCTTAAGCCTACTATGGTGACATGCTTTATCCTTCAGTTCATGGGGGTATGGAGTGATTTCCTTACACCTCTCTATCTGTCGAGTAAGAGCAAGATGTTCCCGATGACGATGGCAGTATATCAGTTCTTCGGAAAGAACAAGAGCTACTGGAATTACATTTTTGCGGATATTGTGCTTACCTGTATCCCGGTTATTATTGTATATATGCTTGGACAGAAGTACATCGTAGGTGGTATGACATCCGGTGCAGTAAAAGAATAAAACGCAGGTAAGGTAAGCGGGAGCTTAAAGAATAAGGCACTGTGAGAAGAAATCAGAATTTCTCACAGTGCCTTTAATTATTTCATATTTTCACAGAAAAGCGCTTCCATGGAAGCCTTAAGCGGAACACCTAGCTTACGTAAAGTTCCGTCCATGGCTGCAAAAACTTCTCTTACATTGTAGAATGTAGCGTTGTTTCCCATATGTCCGATGCGGATCACTTTGCCGGCCAGGACATCAAAAGAACCTGCCAGCATGATATTATAGTCTTTTTTTACTCCCTCAAGGATCGCTTCGGCTGTTGTGTCCTCCGGAACTTCAAAAACAGTGACTGTGCTGGAATATCCGCTGTGCAGATAAAGGTTCAGGCCTGCACCGGTGATGGCTTTTCGGGAAGCACTGGCGATCTTTGCATGGCGGTTCAGGATATCGGGATCGGCTGCGATGTTATCAATGGCAGCACGAAGTCCGTAAATATCACTGATCGGCATGGTATATGGAAACCATTTTTCTTCGTAATAATGCGCAAAAGTTGTAAGATTGGCATAGAAAGAAGCGATTGGAGTCTTACGCTCTGCCATGGCTTTCTTTGCATCATTGCTTATTACAACGAAGGTCAGTCCTGGAGGCGCAGATACTACTTTCTGGGATCCTCCGCACATGATATCAACTTTCCAGTCGTCAATGTTCATTGGTTCGCCAAAAGAAGCGGAAACAGAGTCTACGACTGTAAGGATGCCATATTTCTTAAGAAGTGGGCAGATAGCGGAGATATCATTGAGCATACCGCTTGGGGTATCGCCGTGAACAACGGTTGCGTATTTGTAGTCGTGACTGTCTTTCAGAAATTTTTCCAGTTCTTTCACATCGAGAGTTTCCTGGTAATCTCTGGTGTAGAGTTCCGGCAGCCCGCCATACATGGAAACAAAATCAGCAAATCCTTTTCCGTAAATTCCATTGTCGAGAACAAGAACCTTATCTCCAGGCTCAGTCATGGATGCGATAGCTGCCTCCAGACCAAGAATACCCTCACCGCTTAAAATGAGGGTTTCATTGGAGGTATGGAGCAGAGAACTGATCTTCTCGCAGGTTTCTTTGTAAAATTCGACAAAATCTTCGTCCAGATCCGGGTTCGTGCACTCAAGACTTCTTGCCAGCCGGACGTTTTCAGCGACCTGTGTAGGTCCTGGTGTCATGATCTTATACATAATCCTTACCTCTTATTATATTGTTGTGTTTTTTTATTATCTCTTTAATCCTGTTTTTCTTGCAGCAAGATTTAATGGTGTGATGACGATGAGAGTGATCACGGCTGCAACACCGATCTGTACCAGGTTTCCAGGAATGGAAGATATAGGAGCGACCGGATTTCCATAGATGACAACCTCTGCGATGTAGTAGCCTACAACCTTGATCACGCAGGCTGCTGCGATTGCGATCACGTACCATTTCATGTTCTGATGTTTGTGGTCTTCTGTGAGTTTACCAACTGTGAAGCCCATGATTCCTACGATAACAAGTGTGAACGGAGCCCATAATGTCCAGCCGGAGAGAAGATCGAAGAGTCCCATTCCGATACCGCCGGCAATAGCACCTGTTTTCTTTCCGAATAAAATAGCTCCGATAAATAACGGAACGTTTCCAAGGTGGATCAGACCGCCGTTAGCTGCGATCGGGAGCTTAACATTGATAAATGCCGTGAAAATGTAGGTCAGTGCCACAAACACTGCTGTGATGGTGAGAAACTGTACGGATGAAAGATCCTGAGCCTCTCCGGATGTTGTCTGTACTGTTTTTTCCATAGGTGATACTTCCTTTCCTGAAAACATCTCTGGAATAAAAGATGTCCTCTTTTCATATGCTTTTGGTTGGATATACTTTACAACAGGGGTGTGTACGAATAAAGACACAATTTCATGAAAAAAAAGAGGGACAGATTTGAAAGGTAATTAACAGGAGATGGATATGTAAAATGTGGAATACAAAATGAGAAGACGGAAAGAATAATATAGGAAATGAATTGTGTGGGGAGAAATCAATTGACAAAGTTGTAATATAATCGTAAAATATATCAAAGAGTGTGTTTGGGAGAGAATGCTTCGGATACACTTTATGACTGATGATGATTATGAGGAGGATACTATGAAGAATAAGAAATTTATCGCGCTTTTAGCTATGGCTGTTGCTTTCTCTGGTGTCATGACTGCATGTAGTTTCGGAGGAGATAAGAAGGACAGCGTGGTTGTGGAGTCTACTCCTACTCCTACTCCGGCGAAGGAAGCGAAGGTTACACCGACTGTTGCAGCAGATGCACAGAATACAACTTATACATCCAAGGATAAATCTATGGCGATCGAGCTTCCGGATGCAACATGGGCGAATAAGTCCGATGAGACAGATATGTTAAGCTTCGAGTCTCCGGACCAGGGCAAGATCCTGATCCTTCACGGTTCAGGTGCAGATCTGGAATCAGCAGTAATTCCGAACTCCCAGGATATGGCAGTATCCATGACTCAGGCAGAGAATATGGTAAACGGAACAGACTTCGAGATCCAGGACTATAAGACAGAGCAGAAAGATGGCGGCATCAATATTTATTCCTATACAGTTAAGTATAAGGATACAACCAAGAGTGACGGTTATGTATATGCCATCAATAAATATTTTGTAAATGACAGCGAGTATTACAGCATTGTAGCTTCTGTTAAGACAGAGGACGCACTGAAAAAGGTTCAGGAGTCTGTTGACAGCTTCGCGATCCTTGGAGATTCCACTCTGAAGAGTGCGGCAACAGGTTCCGCAGCCAAGAGCGCAGGCAATTCTGATTCTGCATCCAAGGACAGTACAGCTTCCGGAGACAGCAGTGCGGCAGGAACAACATCTGACGGAACATCTGCAGATGGAAGTACATCTTCTGAAGGAACAGCATCTGATGGAAGCACAGCATCCGACGGAAGTACATCTTCCGATGGAACAACATCTGACGGAACATCCACAGATGGAAGTACATCTTCTGACGGAAGTTCTTCCGGTGCCATCGTAAACGGTGGATTTACAGATGAGGAACTCAGCAACACAGATGAGACAAGAACCATCTACAGAAACTCCGACGGTAAACCGCGTGTTATCGTTCCGGACGGAAACGGTAAATGGATGGATAACGAAGGAAACAGATTCACATTCTCATCTGAGAATGACTGTGACGTATACGAAGAGGATGGAACAAGCTTCTACTGGCATGGTGAAGGTGCAGACGTATACTACATGCCTGTACAGTAAAGCCTGAATAGGTGACAGGTAATTGTTCACAGGTGAATAAATCAAGATCCGGGATCACGGCTGTGGTTCCGGATTTTTTATGTTGGAGGCATATACTTATGCAAAAAGACATGTTATAATGTGAACGCTGCGGGCAGTGAAGGAGATTTGCCTGTATCAGGATGATTAACAGCTGTTATCGTTATGAATATACAGGAAACGGCTGATATTTCGGAGGTTTTTATGGAGGCATACAGTGATTTTGCCAGAGTTTATGATATATTCATGGACAATGTTGAATATGAAAAATGGGCAGAATATCTGATCGGAAGTCTTAGGGAATACGGGATCGAAGATGGTATTGTGTTGGAACTTGGATGTGGAACCGGAGTGATGACAGAGCTTCTGGCGGAATCCGGGTATGATATGATCGGTGTGGATAATTCCGAGGAAATGCTGGGCGAAGCCATGGAGAAAAGAGCAGAGTCCGGTCATGAGATCCTTTATCTGGAACAGGATATGCGGGAGTTTGAACTTTACGGAACGGTTCGTGCTATTGTCAGCGTCTGCGACTGCATGAACTATATTACAGAGGAAGATGATCTGCTTACGGTATTCAAACTTGTGAACAATTATCTGGATCCGGATGGTATTTTTATCTGTGATATGAATACACCGTATAAATACCGGGAGATGCTGGGAAATACTACCATAGCAGAGAACCGGGAAGAGGGAAGCTTTATCTGGGAAAATGAATTCGACGAGGAAACCAGGATCAATGTTTATGATCTTACCCTGTTTCTTCCAAGAGAAGACGGGCTTTATGAGAAGGATGAGGAAGTTCATTATCAGAAAGCCTATGAACCAGAGAAAATCCAGGAACTTATGAAGAAAGCAGGATTGATCCCGCTGGCTGTTTACGACGCTTATACCAAGGATGCGCCGAGGCCGGACAGCGGAAGACTGACATTTATTGCAAGAGAACATGGAAAGGGAGTTTCCCTGGATGAGAAATAAAGGAGGATTTTTTGATGAGTGATTATATTGTAAGAGCAACAGCTGCAAACAGCCAGATCCGTGCATTTGCGGCTGTGACAACGGATGTGGTGGAGACAGCGAGACAGGACCATAATACAAGCCCTGTGGCAACAGCTGCCCTGGGACGTCTTCTCACAGGAGGAGCCATGATGGGAGCCATGATGAAAGGGGAAAAAGATCTCCTGACACTTCGTATCCATGCAGGCGGCCCGCTCCAGGGAATCACGGTTACAGCAGATTCCAAAGGAAATGTAAAAGGTTATGTGGGAAATCCTGATGTATGTATTCCGGCCAACAGCAAAGGCAAGCTGGATGTTGCAGGTGCCGTAGGCGTTGGTTTCATGGACGTGATCAAGGATATGGGCTTAAAGGAGCCGTACGTTGGACAGGTTGCCCTGCAGACAAGTGAGATCGCAGAAGACCTTACCTATTATTTTGCAACCAGTGAGCAGGTTCCGTCAGCAGTAGGTCTTGGAGTACTGATGAACAAGGATAACACGGTTCGCCAGGCAGGCGGATTTATCGTACAGCTGATGCCTTTTGCAGAGGAAGAAGTGATCGCGAAGCTTGAGGAGAACGTATCAAAGATCGATTCCGTTACCAATCTTCTGGAGCAGGGCCATACACCGGAGAGCCTTCTTGAGAAAGTTCTGGAAGGTTTTGACATGGAGATCAATGACACCATGCCCACACAGTTCCACTGCAACTGCTGCAGAGAAAGAGTAGAAAAAGCTCTCATCAGCATTGGCAGAAAAGAACTTAATGAGATGATCCAGGAAGGCAAGGATATTGAGATGAACTGTCATTTCTGCAACAAGAATTATAATTTCACAGTGGAAGATCTGAAAAGAATCATAAGGGAATGCAAGCGATAAGCAGCAGGAGGAAGAAAAAATGAAGCATGGTTTTATCAAGGTGGCAGCAGCAACGCCAAGGGTCACAGTTGCAGACTGTAAGGCAAACGGAGAGGAGATCCTGCGGGCCATCCGTGAAATGGAAAAAGAGCATGTAAAGCTGATGGTATTTCCGGAATTCAGCATTACGGGATATACCTGCCATGATCTTTTTCTCCAGAGATGTCTTCTGGATAGTGCGTGGGAGGAGCTTCTTCATATCGCAGAGGAGACAAAGGAGACAGATGCACTGATCTTTGTGGGAATGCCTCTTCGTCACAGAGGAAAGCTCTATAATGTGGCAGCAGCTCTGAATCATGGCCGCATCGTTGGATTTGTCCCGAAAACACATATCCCCAATTATAATGAGTTTTATGAGCAGAGACAGTTTGCAGGCGCAGAGGAAGAGGACGTGGAGTTTGTGGACTTCCTTAAAAATGAGAAGAACGATGAGGATGAGTTCTGGGATGAGATTCCGTTTGGCACAGACATGATCTTTGAGTGTGAAGAAGATCCGGAGTTTACAGTTGCTGCCGAGCTCTGTGAAGATCTTTGGGTTCCGGCACCGCCGAGTATCCGCCATGCAGTAAACGGAGCGCATATCATTGTCAATCTTTCTGCAAGTGATGAGATGGTTGGAAAAGATTCCTACAGAAGAACTCTCGTAAGCGGACAGTCTGCAAGACTGATCTGCGGATATATCTATGCAAGTGCCGGTGAGGGCGAGTCCACACAGGATCTTGTTTTTGGCGGCCAGAATATGATCGCTGAGAATGGAAATGTCCTTGCTGAGAGCAAACGCTTTGAGAATGGTATTATTTACAGTGAGATCGATGTGCAGAGACTGGCTGATGAGAGAAGAAGAATGTCTACTTATCCGGCAGTTTCCACATGCAGCCATACAAGAATCAATTTTTCTGTAAAAGAAGAGGAGACTGTTCTTACCAGAAAATATCCGCAGTATCCATTCGTTCCGTCTGTGAAGGAAGAACGTGATGAACGCTGCGAGGAGATCCTGAACATTCAGGCTATGGGCCTTAAAAAACGTATGGAGCATATCCACAGCAAGAGTGCAGTTGTAGGACTTTCCGGAGGCCTGGATTCCACACTGGCACTGCTGGTTATGGCGCGTGCTTTTGACCGTATGGGAATGCCGAGAGAGCAGATCCACTGTGTTACCATGCCGTGTTTTGGAACCACAGACAGAACGTATCAGAATGCCTGCAAACTGAGCAGATGCCTTGGTGCAAAGCTTACAGAAGTGAATATCAAGGAAGCGGTAAATGTCCATTTCCGCGATATCGGACATGATCCGGAAATTCATGATGTTACTTATGAGAACAGCCAGGCACGTGAGCGTACCCAGATCTTGATGGATACTGCAAACAAAGAAGGCGGCGTTCTTGTGGGAACTGGAGATCTTTCCGAGCTGGCTCTTGGATGGGCTACTTATAATGGCGATCATATGTCCATGTATGGCGTGAATGCGTCTGTACCGAAGACTCTGGTACGTCATCTGGTGCGCTATTATGCAGATACCTGTGGAGATGCGGAGCTTCAGGAGGTTCTTCTGGATATCCTGGATACACCGGTAAGTCCGGAGCTTCTGCCGCCTAAGGACGGTAAGATCGCACAGAAAACAGAGGATCTGGTAGGACCTTATGAGCTGCATGATTTTTATCTGTATTATATGCTTCGTGCAGGCTTTACACCGGATAAGATCTACAGGCTTGCCTGCCTGACTTTTGAGGGAATTTATGATAAAGAAACGATCCTGAAATGGATGAAAACTTTCTACCGGAGATTTTTTGCCCAGCAATTCAAGCGTTCCTGCCTGCCGGACGGCCCGAAAGTAGGAAGCGTGGCACTTTCCCCGAGAGGTGATTTAAGGATGCCAAGTGATGCAAGTGCAAGGATCTGGCAGGATGTGCTGGAGAAGATTGAGATCTGAAAATAGAGAGCTGAGAATTGAGCTTTGATAGGATGCAAAAGCTGCTGACAGTGTGCATGGGTGTATGAAGCCAGTGCAGCAGTGTATGGGAAAAGGCGGAGAGCTTAAGAGTTCTCCGCCTTTTTTATGGCCTCAGTGATAGCCGATAGAAGTACCTGCGAGGTGTATTTACGATCCCCGGCATATTGGATATCGTCCAGAGACTGGGTAGAGTAGATCTGGCTTGCAAGGGAATCAAGAACTGGCTCCATCAGAGGATAGGAGGCTTTTGTGGATTCACTTAAGTTTACCAGCCGGATGGATTTGATTTTGTCGGCATTTACTGTAACTTCCACATCAAAGGTGTTGTTGTTTAAGGAAATGGAAGAAGTGTATACACCTGGCTTGTAGCGGGATTTTTCGGCTGCAGTATTGCCGGCTGTTTTTCCCGGGCCGAACATAAAAAAGATGACAACTGCCAGAATTACAGCCAGTGCCAGAAAAACGGCTGTGTAAATGATTTCTTTCATATGTAGGACGATGATCCTGGTTTTGGAACTCATGGCGCACGCCTCCCGAAGCTTTTTATATAGTTTATTAGAGGGAGAAGAGATTTATGCGTGAAGAGTGCTGTCGGTCACGAAGTGGGTGGAAACATTGAGGTCAGCAAAAAAGAAAGATGGATGGAGAAGGCCGTTCTATAGGGACTGGGTTTGTGGTATAGTAGTAGTTATCAGAGGGTGACAGGAGGAAATTCATGGCATTACAGTTTATTATAGGAAGTTCCGGAAGCGGGAAATCCTGTTATGCATATCAGAATATCATAGAACAGGCCGGGCAGCATCCGGACAGGCTTTATTATGTGATCGTACCGGAGCAGTTTACCATGCAGACACAGAAGACTCTGGTAGAGATGAGTCCGGGGAAAGGAATCCTGAATATTGATATATTAAGTTTTGAGCGTCTGGCATACCGTGTTCTGGAGGAGGTTGGAGGCGACAGCCGCGCACTTCTGGAAGAGACAGGCAAGAGCATGGTACTTCAGAAGATGGTCCAGCAGCATGGCAAAGATCTCTCTTATCTTGGCGGACAGATGCGCAAGGCCGGATATCTGGATGAGGTGAAATCCATTCTGTCCGAATTTATGCAGTACGATATTAAGGACAGTGATATTGAGGAGATGATAGAGGATTCCGCTGACAGGACATTGCTGCAGATGAAGCTTAAGGACGTATCTGTTCTTTATCAGGCTTTTACCGGATATCTGAAGGATCATTATATGACAGGGGAAGAGGTGATGGATGCCCTTGAGAAGGCTCTGCCTTTTTCTGAGAAGATGAAGAACAGTGTACTGCTTCTGGATGGATATACCGGTTTTACGCCGATCCAGATGCGTGTGGTGGGAGAACTGCTGGCTGTATGTGAGAAAGTGATGGTGACGGTCACTATGGATGCAGCGGAAAATCTTGCCATGCGGGGGAAACCGTACCAGCTTTTTTATATGAGCCGACAGATGATCCACGGGCTCTCAGAGCTTTCCAGGGATATTGAAGAGCCGGTTCTTCTGAAAAATGTAAAAAGATCGCGGTTCGCCCAGGCTCCGGCCCTGCATTTCCTTGAGAAAAATATCTTCCGATACAGAAAAAATGTATATAAGCAGAAGCAGGATGAGATCTGCATGTTTTCCGCAGTGAGTCCTCTTTCGGAGATGGAGGAGACTGCAAGGAAGATTGCAAGACTTGTCCGGGAAAAAGGCTGCCGTTATGGTGAGATCGCAGTGATCACCGGAAATCTGGAAGAGTATGGAAGTCTCGCCAGACAGGTGTTTAACGAGGCGGGGATCCCGTATTTCATAGATGAGAAACATACAGTGCTGATGAATCCTTTTGTGGAGTATTTCCGTGCTGCCCTTGAGATGGCTGTGCAGGATTTTTCCTATGAGAGTGTGTTCCGGTATCTTAGATGCGGCATGTCCTGCGTTACAAGAGAAGAGGCCGATCTTCTGGAGAATTATGTGCTGGCACTTGGAATTCGGGGGTTTAAACACTGGGATGAGAAATGGGTGCGTATTTACAGGGGAATGCCTGCGGAGAGCATTCAGGAGCTGAATGAGATCCGGGAGCACTTTGCAGAGGAGACAAGGGAGCTTGCCTTAAGTTTCAAAGGCGGCAGAAAGACTGTAAGGGAGTACTGTACGATCCTTTATGAATTTGCCGTAAAGAGTCAGGTACAGCAGAAACTGAAAGCCCAGGAGAAGAAATTCCATGACCAGGGAGATAAGGCCATGGAGAAGGAATATGCTCAGATTTACGGTATTGTCATGGAGCTTATGGACAGTATGGTTGAGATCCTTGGAGAGGAAACGGTAAGCCGGCAGGATTTCCGACAGCTTCTTGAGACAGGACTTACCCAGGCAAAAGTTGCCCTGATCCCCCCAAGTATGGATCAGGTTCTTGTAGGAGACATGGAGCGAACACGACTGAAGGACATCCGTGCATTGTTTTTTGTGGGAGTAAATGAAGGAAATATTCCGAAAAATACGGCGGGCGGCGGAATCCTCACAGAGCTTGACAGGGAATTTTTCCAGGATCAGGGGATCCAGCTGGCACCTGGGCCTAAAGAACTGATGAACATGCAGCGTTTTTATCTGTATCTGAATATGACCAAGCCAAGAGAACTTCTCTGCCTGTCATTCTGTCAGTCAGACAGCCAGGGTAAGGCACTGGGGCCGGCCTTTCTGATCAACAATATCCGGGATATGTTTCCTGAGATGGAAGTGGAGCAGTGTTCCGGCGAACAGGAGCCGATGGAACTTCTGGAACTTCCGGGAATCAGTCTGGATTATTTTCTCCGGGGACTTTCCGGGGAAGAGTACAGAGAGAATCCTGTGTTTCAGGAACTTTACAGCTGGTATCTTGAGAGTCCCGAATATCGGACAGTTGTGGAGGACCTTGTGAAAGCCGCATTTACACAGCGGCCTTCTGACCAGATCGGAAAAGCTGTGGCAGGGATCCTGTACGGAGAGATCTCACCTTACAGTGCAACAAGGCTGGAACGGTATGCTGCCTGTGCTTTTGCACATTTTCTCCAGTATGGACTGAAGGTGACAGAGCGTGCAGAGTATGAATTTAAGGCTATGGATATGGGAAATGTGATGCATATGGCACTGGAACGTTTTGCCGTTGAAGTCCGAAAAGAGGGACTGGATTGGGCAGAACTTACAGAGGAAGAACGTGACCAGATCATTGACAGCTGTCTGGACCAGGTAGCAGCAGATTACGGAAATACAGTTCTTAAAAGCAGCGCAAGAAATGAATATATGATCGAGAGGACGCGGCGTATTTTGCGGCGTACTGTGTGGGCTTTGCAGGAACAGCTGAAACACGGAGATTTCCGGCCGGAGGGATTCGAGGTGATCTTCGGAGGAGGAAGGATCGACCGTGTGGATATCATGGAGGAGACAGAGAAGAACCGTGTATATGTGAAGGTGATCGATTATAAAACAGGGAATACTTCCTTTGATCTGCTGGCTTTGTATCATGGATTGCAGCTACAGCTGATGATCTATCTGGATGGAGCTTTGCAGGTGGAACAGAAGAAATATCCGGATAAGGAGATTGTTCCGGCCGGTGTCTTTTATTACAATGTGAAAGATCCTATGATCCAGGAAAAGATCCATGCAGATGTGGAGAGTGTCAGTGATCAGATGATGAAAAAACTGAAAATGAACGGTCTGGTGCAGGCGGATGATGATGTAAGTTTCCATATTGATAATACACTGTCATCGATTCCGGTGTCCGTTAATAAGGACGGAAGCTTCAGCAGACGTTCTTCCGTTGCATCCAGGAAACAGTTTGATGCGCTGGGGGCATATGTCCGTCAGAAGATCTGTGATATCCGGGATTCGATCCTGGATGGAAATGCGGCAGTGGAACCTTATGAACTTGGAAAAAAGAATGCCTGCACCTACTGTCCGTACAGTACCGTATGCGGTTTTGACAGGAAGATACCAGGATATGAGTTTCACAGACTGCCTTCTTTTTCAGAGAGTGACCTGTGGAAAAAGATCGTGAAGGAGGATGAATAAATGGCAATGAAATGGACAGAAGAACAGCAGAAAGTCATCACGCTTCGCGACAGGAATATTCTGGTCAGCGCGGCGGCCGGTTCCGGTAAGACAGCAGTGCTGGTGCAGAGGATCTTAAGCAAGATCATGGATCCTCTGAAGCCGGTGGATATTGACAGGCTTCTGATCATGACTTTTACAAGAGCTGCCGCAGGAGAGATGAGGGAGCGTATTGAGAGGGCTCTGGACACGGCACTGGCGGAAGATCCGGATAATGAACATCTGCAGAGGCAGATGATGCTGATCCATACAGCACAGATCACCACCATTGACGGTTTCTGTTCCTATGTGATCCGGAATTATTTTCACCTTATCGGTCTGGATCCGGGTTATCGGACAGCAGATGAGGGAGAGCTGAAGCTTCTCCAGGAGGATGTTCTGAAAGAACTTTTTGAGGATTATTATGCGCAGGGTGATGAGAAATTTACAGCTTTTGTGGAATGTTATGCTTCAGGGAAATCCGATGAAGGGCTGAAGGAACACGTACTGGATCTTTACAATGCTTCCATGAGTAATCCATGGCCTGAGGAATGGCTGGATAGCTGCGTGGAGAATTATCATCTGGATCCGGAGAGAGGAATTGCAGGGACACCATGGTTTCATTATCTCTGGGAAATCGTGGACAGTGCGTTGAAAGAAGCCAAGGAGCTTACGGAGAGTGCCATGGAGATCTGCGGGGAAACAGAAGGTCCGGAACTATATCTGGATGCTCTGAAAAATGATCTCACGCTGATTCAGCAGCTTCAGACACTGTCTGTTAAACAGGACTATGATGAAATGGCACAGTATTTGCAGAATCTTAAGTTTGCCCGACTTTCCACGAAAAAAATGGAAGGGGTATCCGACCAGCTGAAAAGTCTTGTGAAGGATATCCGGGAGGACACAAAGGATATTTTGAAGGATCTGGGCGGCAGGTATTTTCAGTGTACACTTGACGAACTGACAGAGCTGACCCTTGCCAGTGCCCAGCCTCTTGAGATGCTGGTGCAGCTGACAAAGGATTTTGCAGAGCGTTTCAGTGAGAAGAAACGGGAAAAAAATGTTCTGGATTTCTCAGATATGGAGCATTTTGCCCTTGAGATCCTTTTGAAAAAAGAAGGAGATACCTATTCGCCAAGCCAGGCTGCGAGAGAGCTGTCGGAGAAATATGATGAGGTACTGCTGGACGAATATCAGGACAGCAACCTTGTTCAGGAGATCCTGATGCAGAATGTTTCCGGCTGGGTCAATGAGAGAAAAAATATCTTTATGGTAGGTGATGTGAAACAGAGTATTTACCGTTTCCGTCTGGCGCGGCCGGAGCTTTTTATGGAGAAGTACAAGAATTATTCACTTGCTGACAGCAAGGAGCAGAGAATCGACCTTCATAAAAATTTCCGAAGCCGTCCGGAAGTACTTTCCAGTGTAAACTTTATCTTCCGGCAGATCATGGGGGCGGATCTGGGAGGGATCGATTACGATGAGGCGGCAGCTCTTTATCCGGGAGCTTCTTTTCCGGAAGGACAGGATACTGATTTTGTGAAGACAGAGGTGCTTCTTGTGGAAAAGGACAGTCCGGTTCTGGAAGATGAGGAAGGGCCGGAGAATGAGCGGGAGCTGGAAGCTCTGGCCATTGCAGGGAAGATACGTTCCATGGTGGGAACAGAGAAGGTGCTGGATAAGGAAACAGGAGAGTACCGACCTCTGCGGTATGGAGATATTGTGATCTTGCTTCGTTCTGCCGCAGGCTGGGCTGAGACATTCGGGGAGGTGTTGTCTGCGAGGGGGATTCCTTCTTATACAGCGTCGAGGACAGGCTATTTTTCCACTACTGAGGTGGTGACGCTTCTGAATTATCTTCGTGTCCTGGATAATCCGCTGCAGGATATCCCGCTTACAGGTGTGCTGCGTTCGCCGATCGCTGGATGTACGACAGAAGAGCTGGCAGAGCTTCGTATTGCGTATCCTGAGGGGATGATCTACGAATGTGTGAAGTCTTTTGTGGAGGACTATCGGGAGCATAAGATCGTTGGAGAAGAGAAGAAGATCCTGGGAGAAAAACTGTCCCATTTTTTGGACACTATGAATGTGCTTCGGGATATGGCTGCTTATACGCCGGTGCATCAGCTGATCCTGGAAGTGCTGGAACGGACAGGATACGGCAACTATGCCAAGGCTATGCCAGATGGTGCACAGAGAAGTGCGAACCTGAATATGCTGGTGGAAAAAGCAATGGAATATGAGAAGACAAGCTACCGTGGACTTTTTAATTTTGTCAGATATATTGAGAAGCTGCAGCAGTATCAGGTGGATTATGGGGAAGTGAATCTTTCCGGCGCAGGGGAAAGTGCAGTGCAGATCATGACGATCCATAAGAGTAAAGGTCTGGAGTTTCCGGTAGTTTTTGCAGCAGGAATGGGAAAGAGATTTAATTTCCGTGATATGAATGCAAGCATTCTGATCCATCCGGATCTGGGAATTGGTGCAGACGCTATTTTGCCGGATAAGAGAATTATCGCGTCTTCGCTTTGCAAGCAGATCATCCGCAGGGAACTTCTGAAGGAGAGCCTTGGCGAGGAACTCCGCGTGCTTTATGTGGCCCTGACAAGAGCGAAGGAAAAGCTGATCCTCTGTGGTGCGATCGGGGATCTGGAGAATGAAATTACATCACTGTCCGTTTTAAGGGACAATGAAGAAGAGCTGCTTTCTCTTGGAATGCGCATGCGTGGAAAGACTTACTGGGATTATGTGCTTCCTGCACTTGCGAGACACCGCTGCATGTCCGGGCTGTTTCAGGAATATGGTCTGTTTATGAACCGTATGAATCCGCTTTATGGAGATGAGTCGGAGTTTGCTGTGGTGAAGATCACGGCAGCAGATCTTGTAGAGGACGAGGTTGTGGAGCAGGCAGAAAGAGAGATGAAAAAAGATGCTCTTGAGAACTGGAATCCGGGAATTGTCTATGACAGCGAGATACGGGAAGAGATCGGAAGACGTTTTTCTTTCCGGTATGAGTATGATTATCTGAAGGATCTGCCTGTGAAGATCAGTGTGTCTGAACTGAAAAAGAGAAGCTACCACAGCGAACAGGATCTGGAAGAGGCTGTGGATTATGAGCAGGAAGAGGAGATCACGCCGCTGATTCCAAGATTTATCGAGGAGAAGAAAGAAGAAGCTTATACAGGTGCGCTGCGTGGAACTGCTTATCACCGTGTGATGGAATGTCTGGATTACCGGAAAGCAGAAAATCAGGATATGGTTCGTGAGCAGCTGAAGGAATGGATCAATCTGAAAAAGATGGAAGAGAAAGAAGCAGAATCTGTACGGATACGTGATATCTGGCATTTTCTGGAGACAGCTTTGGGACAGAGAATGAAGGCGGCTGCTTTGAAGCGGCATCTTTTCAGAGAGCAGCCTTTTGTGATCGCAAGGAAGGCATCGGAACTGGAAATGGAATGGCAGTGCGAGGAAGATGTTCTGGTACAGGGAATTATTGACGCTTATTTCATTGAAGATGAGAAGATCGTTCTGGTGGATTATAAAACGGACTTTGTGAGACGTGGGGAAGAACAGAAGCTGATCGAGAGGTATTATGTGCAGCTTGAGGATTATGCAGAGGCACTGGAGAGGATGACCGGGCGGAAGGTGAAGGAGAAGTATATTTATTCGTTTGCGTTGGGAAAGGAAATTTTGTGCTGAGAATCATGCAGTGATTGTGAATTGAGAGTATCCTGCTGCATAAAAA
>CAVBVT010000007.1:0-4160 GCA_963598855.1 Eggerthellaceae bacterium | reverse complement strand
ACGCAAACTGTGAAGCAATTATGATTATAAGTCCGTAGCAAAGCGGAATGCGAAGATTCGTTTTACTAATTGCTTTACAGAAATGTTCAGGTTCTGCCAAAAAAATAAAATTCTATATTGATGTGAGATTATATCTTGCGGTGGAGGGCTTAAACTCTCCAGCCCGCAGGATATTTGTTTTTCAAGATCCCGTTTACCAGTTTTCCGAAACCGATGGGATAGCCGTCTGCGCAGAGAAGATGCCAGCCTTTTTTGTGGGCTGCTTCTTCTGGTTCGATGTTAAGGGTCTCACCTTTGAGATAGCGGGTGATGCGTTCATCGGAAACCAGCAGGGAGATCGTGGCTTCGATATCTCCGTTGTGAAGAGCCAGGGCCAGAGGCTGGGATGGCTCGAACCGGTTCTTTTTCAGATCGCCCAGGTAGAGGCCGTTTCTGAGAAAAGAGATACCTCGGAGATCCAGAGGGAATGGAAGCTGGTAGTAAACCTTGTCTTTGCGGACTTCCACACGGTTCCAGTCAAATTCCTGTCCTCCAAGAGTGCGAAGGCCGATTTCTGCGAAAAATTCTTCCAGCCATTTCCGGGTGTTTTTGTCCGGCCCTTTTCCGGACGGGCGGAAAACGGGCGGAAGGGAGTCGCCTTTTTTGTGGAAAAGGGCGAGAAAGTGGCCTTCGCCGTCCATCTTGTGTGGAAAGATGCGGACGCATTTGCGGAGGGAGGATGGCTCGAAAGCTCCCTGGGAAACTGGTGCGCTGTTGTCAATGGTAGATTCGGAAAGATTTCTTGGGGCTTCGGTGAACTGACTGTTGTTGGTATTGTGGTCAATGGAATCGGTTGGGTTACTTGTATTAGGGTGTTCAAGTCCAACAGGGATGCAAAATTCCGGTCGTCCTTCGGAGAATCCTTCGTAATCTGGTATATCTATGAGTTCCATATCTGGCCGTTCTTTCAGAAGATAAGCGACCACTTCCTCATCTTCACACGGAGAGAAGGTACAGGTGGAGTACAGCATCATTCCGCCTGGGCGCAGCATATCAGCAGCTTTCAGGATAAGATCTTTCTGGATATCGGAAAGTTCAGCAGATTTTCCCGGGGTCCAGTCACGGGCCAGGGCTTCTTCTTTTCGGAACATGCCTTCACCGGAGCAGGGCGCATCCAGAAGAATTTTATTGAAGAAGGATGGAAAACGCTGCGCAAGCTTGGCAGGTTTTTCATCGGTAACAAGCATGTTTTTGATGCCAAATAGCTCCAGATTTCTAAGAAGGGCTCTTGCTCTGGAAGTGCTGATATCATTGGCAAGAAGAAAGCCTGTATCATTCAGGGCTGCGCCAAGTGCGGTAGCTTTTCCGCCGGGAGCAGCGCATAGATCCAGAACGAAATCGCCTGGTTCAATGGGAAGTCTGGAAGCGGGTGTCATGGCACTTGGTTCCTGGAGGTAATAAAGTCCGGCCTGGTAGTAGGCGCAGCGGGCAGGGCGGCTCTCCTCATTGTAGAAATATCCGTTGGAAATCCACGGGATCGGACGGATCTCAAAAGGAGAAAGCTTTTCAAAATCCTGGCAGGAAAGTTTGGCTGTATTTACCCGGAGACCGTAAGTACGTGGATTCTCGTAGCTTTCCAAAAAAGCATCGTAGTCATCTCCGAGCATTTCTTTCATACGCTCCAGAAATGGGAGCGGTAATGTCTTTATTTTATCTGAATCTGTCATAATTTCCTCCATAATATCAATATCAAGCTGATACAGGTAAGCCTTGTGGGAGTTGTAATTGCTTTTGGCAATCCGGCAGGAGACTTAACTGATCGGATCAAATGCGCGAACGCCTCTGAATTGTGAGAGCGGTTCGATTTGCTGAAAATATTATAAATGATAAAAAGATTTTTCTGAATACTATTGACAAAACTATATTATACAATATATAGTATTGTTTACAGAACAATATTACATGACTTATCATGTGAACGCAGGATTGTGAAGAAATCTCGTTCACCAGCATGTAATAGGGCGGAATGCGAATATCCGCTTTACAGGGTATAGAGAGGTGAGCAGATGGTATTTAATACAGGAGCAGCACTTCTGGATGCAATTGTCCTAGCCGTTATTTCCAGAGAGAAAGACGGTATTTACGGGTATAAGATCACCCAGGATGTGCGAAGTGTTCTGGAAGTTTCAGAATCTACGCTGTATCCGGTTCTTCGAAGGCTTCAGAAAGATGAATGTCTGGAAGCCTATAATATGGAATACGCAGGCAGGAACCGGAAGTATTATAAGCTGACAGACAAGGGCGCAGCACAGCTGAATCTTTACAGAAGCGAATGGGAGAGTTATTCGTCCAAGATTACCAGGATGTTTGAGGAGGGAGTTTGATTATGGACAGAAAGCAGTTTATGGAACAGCTTGAGAGGCTGCTTTCCGATATTTCAGAGGCAGAGAGACAGGAAGCACTGGAATATTATGAAGGAT
Source organism: Eggerthellaceae bacterium (assembly GCA_963598855.1). Taxonomy (GTDB): domain Bacteria; phylum Bacillota; class Clostridia; order Lachnospirales; family Lachnospiraceae; genus Blautia_A. Next base: position 1,701 of record CAVBVT010000007.1, on the reverse strand, counting down.
ATTTTGATGATGCAGGGCCGGAGAATGAAGGAGAGGTGATCCGCGAACTGGGAAACCCGGGAAAAGTTGCCGCGATCATCAAGGCTGATCTTCAGGAGAATGGCAGCGATTACGGAGAATACACAGAGAATGGATATCAGGATACCAGAATTTCCGAAGAAGGCGATATGCCTGATAAATACACAGAAATCACTGTTCGGGAAAAAAGTTCCGGGAACAGCAATTTTGGAAACAATAATTCTGAATATAACAGAGACAGAAGAGAGAGACGTGCGGAACGTGGTTATCATGCGGAGAAGAAACAGAATAAGCCTGGGATCATCCTGGCACTGATCGTTCTGGTTTTTGCGGCACCTCTGATCAAAGGGGTGTTTGGCGGAGCTGTCGGCGTGATCGTGACACTGGCATTGCTTCCGTTTCTTTTGACATTTTTTGTGGGCGCAGGATCCGTGGTGCTTGTAATCGGTGCTATTTTATGCGTGATCGTCGGAATTCCGCTTGCAGTATCTATGCCGCCGGCAGGAATCCTGACAATTGGTATTGGATGCCTGATGATGGCACTGGGACTTCTGTTCCTGGCACTGACTGTATGGTTTGGCGGTAAGATGCTTCCGGCTATTCTGAGAAAATTTACAGGATTTTGCAGCAATATCATAAATGGAAGAAAGGCGGAAAAAGTATGAAGCGTTTTCTGAAAGTGATACTTGTCATGGCTGTAGTTTTTGGCGTGCTGGGACTGGGGCTTACGGCTGGCGGTGCTGCCATGGGCGCGACGATGGGAGATGTCGGTGTCCTGGATAATGGACTGAAGCAAGTTCTGGGGATTTTCGGGGATTATTCAACAGCAGATTATGATAAACCGAGTGATAGTGAAGAGGCATTTTTGACAGATGCCGAAAATGCAGTGAATGAGAAGGGCGTGGTAGCGGACAATCTTGACAGTTCCGGTTATGTTAAAATATATGAAGCTTCTGCTGTAACAGATCTTTCTTGTGATCTCAGGTATGAGGAACTTGTAGTGAAAACCTGGAATCAGGATACCATACAGGTGAATGTGTCTGGAACAGATCAGAAACGTGTCCGTATCACCAATGACAATGGCTGCCTGAAAATTGAGAGCGGCAGAAAGCTGAAAAGCAGTTCTGTTGAGATTTCTTTGCCGAAGAAAAAAGAATTTCAGAATGTGACTTTTAAAATAGGAGCAGGAACTGTGGAAATCAATGGAGATTTTAAGGCAGATCAGCTGAGTGCTGATATCGGGGCAGGTACTTTTTCCAATGATGGAAGTTTTGATGTGAAACAGACAGATATTTCCGTAGGTGTAGGAAACGCGGAAATCGAGGAGCTTACCACGGAGAAGTTAAATGGTAACTGTGGTATGGGAAACATGGATATCACACTGACTGGGAAAAATACAGATTATAATTATGAGCTGAAATGTGGTCTTGGAAATTTGGAAGTAGATGGTGAGCAGGAAACAACATTGACTTCCGGCAGCAGGACGATTTCCAATCCAGGTGCAGCGAAAAGCGTGAAGCTGGAGTGCGGAATGGGTGACGTGAACGTTGATTTTGAAAGCACCCACTGACAGGTTGCGAAGCGACTGCGTTCATGAGCAAGTAGCGAAGCGGATTGCGAATGTCCGCTTGTATGGCAGAAAAATAAACCACCTGCTCGGCAGGTGGAGGGAGTAGCTTTAGC
>CAVBVT010000006.1:0-44182 GCA_963598855.1 Eggerthellaceae bacterium | reverse complement strand
ATATTACCAGTGAACAGTAACCTGTCTTGTCAGTTGTCATTTTATTGTCAAAGAAAAAGGTTTACCATTGGAAAAAATATCGGTATAATAGGAGAAACGCGGTTTGTTTTTACCGCAATAAAAAAGAAGGGAGACAATAACTATGGCATATTTAGGTGAAGAAATCAAAAAACTGGGCTTTGGTCTTATGAGACTGCCGCAGAAATCCGAAGGTGTGATCGATGTGGAGCAGACCAAGGTAATGGTAGATAAGTTCCTGGAAGCCGGATTCACATATTTTGATACTGCATGGGCTTATGCAGGAAGTGAGGATGCCATCTGTGAAGCACTGGTAGAGCGTTACCCGCGGGAAAATTATCAGCTGGCAACCAAGATGGCTGCATGGATCAACTGTAAGACAAGAGATGAAGCGATCGCACAGTTTCAGACATCTCTTGAGAGAACGAAGGCAGGATATTTTGATTTCTATCTTCTTCACAATCTTGGAGAGCACAGAACGAAATATTTTGATGAGTACGGTTTATGGGACTGGATTCACGAGCAGAAAGAGGCCGGACTGATCAAACATGCAGGCTTTTCTTTCCATTCCACACCGGAAGAACTGGAAGCAATCCTCACTGCACATCCTGAGATGGAGTTTGTACAGCTTCAGATCAACTATGCGGACTGGGAGAATCCGGCGATCCAGTCAAGAGCCTGCTATGAAGTGGCAAGAAAACACGGCAAACCGGTAATTATCATGGAGCCTGTAAAAGGCGGTATGCTTGCAACACCGCCGGAATCTGTTGAGAAGATCTTAAAGGCAGCAGAGCCGGAAGCATCTACAGCATCCTGGGCGATCCGTTTTGCGGCGAATCTGGAAGGTGTGATTACCGTACTTTCCGGAATGAGCAACATTGCACAGATGGAGGACAACCTTTCTTTCATGAAGGACTTTGACGGGCTGACAGAGAGTGAGAAGGAGACTCTGAATAAGGCAAGAGAAGCTATGGCCAAAATTCCTCTGATTCCGTGTACAACCTGCAATTACTGTGCAAAGGTCTGCCCGATGGAGATTGGAATTTCCGGTTCCTTTACAGCAATGAATTATCTGACACTGTACGGAAATAAAGCAGCAGCTGATCATCAGGAGGAATGGCTGGTAGTCAAGCATGGAAGAAAACGCGCAGATGAGTGCGTGAAATGTGGACAGTGCGAGGAAGTCTGTCCGCAGCATATTTCCATCCGCGAGGAGCTGGAAAGGGTCAGCGAGACTTTTTGTAAATAAAAGAACTGATTCTACCGGAAGCGAATCAGGGTAAGGAGAGAGTTTAAAAAATGGAAAAATTCAAAGCGTTTCTGAAGCGGAAGGATATCGAGATTTCCCTGAAGAGATACGGTATCGATGCACTGGGAGCCATGGCACAGGGACTTTTCTGTTCCCTGCTGATCGGTACGATCATCAACACGATTGGCACACAGTTCCACATTCCGTTTCTGACTATGGCAGTTGCCACAGTCAATGACACCCAGTACACAGTAGGTTCTCTGGCATCCGCTATGAGCGGCCCTGCCATGGCAGTAGCCATCGGTTATGCCCTGCATTGTCCGCCGCTGGTACTGTTTTCACTGATCACAGTTGGTTTTGCCTCCAATGCACTTGGCGGAGCTGGCGGCCCTTTGGCTGTACTTTTTGTTGCCATTGTTGCAGCTGAGATCGGTAAAGCAGTTTCCAAGGAGACGAAGATCGATATCCTTGTGACACCGCTTGTAACCATCGGTGTAGGTGTCGGCCTTTCCGCATGGTGGGCACCTGCCCTTGGAAAAGCTGCCATGAAAGTGGGAAGCGTGATCATGTGGGCTACAGACCTTCAGCCATTTTTCATGGGAATCCTGGTTTCCGTATTTGTGGGAATCGCATTGACACTGCCGATTTCCTCTGCTGCGATCTGCGCAGCTCTGGGACTTACCGGACTGGCAGGCGGTGCTGCAGTAGCAGGCTGCTGTGCGCAGATGGTTGGTTTTGCAGTGATGTCCTTTAAGGAGAATAAGTGGGGCGGACTGGTTTCTCAGGGAATCGGAACATCCATGCTCCAGATGGGAAATATCGTCAGAAATCCAAGGATCTGGATCGCACCGATCGTTACATCCGCGATCACAGGTCCAATCGCAACCTGTCTGTTTAAACTGCAGATGAATGGAACAGCAGTTTCTTCCGGAATGGGAACCTGCGGATTTGTAGGACAGATCGGTGTGTATACAGGATGGATGAACGATATCGCAGCAGGAACCAAGACTGCAGTCACAGGAATGGACTGGGCAGGACTGATCCTGATCTCCTTCATCCTCCCGGCAGTCCTCTGCCCGCTCATCAATATGTTTGTACGTAAACTTGGATGGGTGAAAGATGGAGATATGACATTGTCATAAATTTTGAAAAGTTTATAGTTAAAAAAACAGAGCTTGAGTTACCGTATGCAGTAAGTCAGGCTTAAATAAAAAGAGTATCACAGGATCTCATATTTAACCAAATGCAATTGCGGATATTCGTCTGGTAAATGAAACGGAATGTAAGTAATTGCTTTATGGGGAGTATGAGATATGTGATACTCTTTTTTATGTCATAGGAAATTACTTCGTAATGTTCCAATGACATAAAAAAGCCCTCCGGGCAGGATCGCACTGCGGCGGAAAGGAAGATGTCGCTCGAAGCGACCCGCCGCAGGCGGAGAATCCTGCAAGCAGGATTCGTTCTTGTTGGAGAAGAAATATATGCAAACAAAAAAATTTACGCTACATGGGACCCATTTGCATTACTGCGTTCCAGTCCGCATGCCTTTGCATATTCATGCAGCTTCTCTTTCGCAGTGTAATTCAGATTCTGAGGAACCTGGATCTGGATGGTTACGTACTGATCTCCGCGAATTCCTGGATTTTTCATGGAGACGATACCTTTTCCTCTCAGACGGATCTTGGAATCGGACTGCATGCCTTTGCGGATCTTGCAGACCACATTTCCATAGAGCGTAGGAACAGTAGCCTCACCGCCAAATACAGCTGTTGTATACGGAATGGAAACGGTGGTGTATACATCAGAACCTTTTCGCTCATATCCAGGACGGGTGCCAACGGTAACTTTCAGAAGCAGATCACCGGGTTCTCCACCGCCGGTTCCAGGCATTCCTTTTCCCTTAAGACGGATGCTCTTGCCGGTGTCAATACCTGCCGGGATATGGACCTGAAGTGTCTGAGGTGTGCCGGAACTTCCATCCGGGCTGGACAGAGAGATTCTTTTGTCCGCACCAAAAGCTGCTTCATCGAAGGAAACATTGATGCTGGCCTTCACATCAGAGCCCTTCTGAGGGAAATCCTGTTGATGGAATCCACCAAAGCCGCTGCCATTAAATCCACTTCCGCTAAAGCCGCTTCCTCTGTGGAAACCGCTGCCGCCGCCGAAATGGGAATAACTTCCGCTGCCGCCGCCAAAACCACTGCTTCCGCTGTGGCTGCCATGGAACATATTTCCAAAGATATCTCCGAAAATATCATCCATATCTTCACCATTGAAATGAAATTCCTGATATCCACCATTGGTTCCGCTGTGAAATCCGCCAAAACCGCCGGTACCGGCGCCTGCGCCTGGGTCAGCTCCAGCTTCGAATGCAGCGTGGCCGAACTGGTCGTACAGTTTCTTTTTCTTAGGATCGCTTAAAATATCGTAGGCTTCGTTTACTTCTTTAAATTTATCTGCCGCATCTGGATTACCGACATTGGTATCCGGGTGATATTTCTTGGCCAGTTTACGGTATGCTTTTTTTATTGTTTTCTCATCTGCGTTCCGGTCAGTGCCCAGAACGTCGTAATAATCTCTTTTTACTGACATGGTATTCACCTTCCCTTACATAATTATGCTGTCTGTGGGCAGCAGTTCAAAATTTTGTGAAATATGACCTCTGAATTGCTGCACCTGTGTACAAAATTCCCCGGGAAAAATTCCCGGGGGATAACTTCAAAATCTTTGGTAAAACTGGTTTGATAAAAAAGCTTCCTCCCAGTTGTTCTATATGAAATATAACACTTCAAATATAAACTGTCAACCCTCTGTTCCAATATAAGCCCGATTCGGACTCGCCACAGATACATGATTCTTACAGATTCTCATAAGAAATATGATATAATATTGACATAAAATCCCGGCAGATATCTGATCGATAAGAGCGAATCAACTTATCACAGACAAAATATCATATTGCCAGGGAATTGTGTTTATCAAATATGCAGCAGAGCAGAAGAACATACAGATATCTGCTTTGGTGTCAAAGAAAAGGGAGGCGAGTCTATGGAGAAAAGAACGTATCTGTCATTCATAAAAACAGCAAAATGTCTGGCACTTTTTGTATTTATTTTTGCATCGGCATTTATGATGACAACACAGAGGGCACATGCAGCAGCAGGAACAACTTTTCAGGTGAATGTAAAGAGCGGCTACCTGGCTCTTCGAAGTGAGAAAGCTTTTGACAAAAGCAATGAGATCGGCCAGCTGAACACCGGAGATCTGGTTGAGATTACAGACAGGAAGGATTCTACTTACTGGTACGCATATTCACCGAAACTTGATAAGTCCGGATATGTGGACAGAAATTATATCAAGGCGGTGGAAAGTGAATCCACATCCAATGATTCCTGGACTGTAAAAGTAAAAAGCGGTTATCTGGCTCTTCGAAACACAGCAGCCTATAATGACAGCAATGAGATTGGCCGTCTGAACACAGGTGATACTGTCCTTGTAAAAGACAGCAGTGATTCCACTTACTGGTATGTATATTCCCCGAAACTTGATAAATCCGGATATGTGGATAACCGCTATATTTATAACAGCGGACTGTGGACAGTGAAGGTAGAGAAAGGCTATCTGGCTCTTCGCAATAAGCCTGCCTATAATGACAGCAATGAGATCGGCCAGTTAAATACAGGCGATACGGTGCAGGTGAAGGATACCAGCGACAGTAATTACTGGTATGTGTATTCCCCGCTGCTTGATAAAACAGGATATGTGGACAAAAATTATATCACCGGTGGGTCAGAAGTTACGTATCCGACAATGACTGTCCAGGTGGAAAAAGGTTATCTGGCACTGCGGAATGCGAAAGCTTATGACAAAGATAATGAGATTGCACAGTTAAATACAGGGGATCAGGTTGAGATCATTGAGAAAAAGGACAGTACCTATTGGTATGTATATGTTCCGAAACTTGGAAAAGAAGGATATGTAGATAAGAATTACCTCAAATAATAAGTGAAGATTACCAAACACGGCAGCAGGGAGGTTGACAGATGACGCTGGCACAGCTTAGATATACGATTGAGATCGCGAAAGCAGGCTCTATGAATGAGGCAGCTAAAAGCCTTTATATTTCTCAGCCAAGTCTTTCCACAGCGATCAGGGAACTGGAAGCAGAGACTGGTGTTGAGATATTTAGGAGAACTAACAGAGGAATTGCGGTGACACCGGCAGGGGAGGAATTTCTCGGATATGCGAGACAGGTGGTTGAACAGTATAAACTAATGGAAGCCAAATATATTTCCAAGGAGCAGTCGCGAAAGAAATTCAGTGTTTCCATGCAGCACTATACATTTGCAGTGAATGCTTTTGTGGGGCTGGTGAAGCAGTTTGGGATGGATGAGTATGAATTCGCAGTTCATGAGACGAAGACTCATCAGGTGATCGAAGATGTGCGTGATTTTAAAAGTGAGATCGGAATACTTTACGTCAACGATTTCAACCGTAAAGTGCTCACAAAAATGTTTCATGAATATGGCCTGGAATTTCACGAGCTTTTGAATTGCAGTATCTATGTTTATATGTGGAAAGGCCATCCGCTGGCAAAACGAGAGATGATCACGCTGGAAGAACTGAAAGAATATCCGTGTCTGTCTTTTGAGCAGGGCGGAAATAATTCCTTTTATTTTGCAGAGGAAGTTTTAAGTACATATGAATATAAACGTCTGATCAAAGCAGATGACAGAGCGACCATGCTGAATCTGATGGTTGGACTGAACGGCTATACGTTGTGCTCGGGAATTATCTGTGAGGATCTGAACGGTTCCGATTACTGTGCTGTGAAACTGGATTCTGATGAGATCATGACCATCGGCTACATTGCAAGAAAAGGTGTTAATATCAGTGCCCTTGGGAAAAAATATCTCGAGGAGATATCAAGATATAAGGATAAGGCACTGAAATAAGTGAAAATAAAAATCTGGCAGAATTGTTGTTGGATACGCGAGAATGCGTATAAGAAGGACAGTTCTGCCAGATTTTTTGTTATGTTCGTAAGCTGCATTTAAGCAAATCAAGGAAGTTCCCTGCGGGGTTGCGAAAAGCAATAAGCAGTGGGCGGGGCTTCTTGGGAAGATTTGTCTGGATCAGACACGGATCACGAATCCCTCTTTACGAGTTTTCGCATCTGGATATTCGCAGTCGCGGTATCCCAGAACACAGTGGCCGATACCAACGTATTCTTCCGGAACGCCCCACTGTTTCTTAAGCTCTTTTCCTTCTTCAGAATCAAAAACTTCTCTTGCGCGGTGGATCCAGCAGGAATCAACATCAAGAGCATGAGCTGCGTTCATAAGATTTCCCATTACAAGACTTCCGTTCTCAACACAGGTGCCCATTTTGCTGTCTGAAAAAACAATGATAACAGTTGGAGCACCGTAGAATGGATCAGCTTTGCTTCCCATGACAGCAGCATTCATTTTGGAAAGTTTTGCAACAAGGTCAGGGTCTTGTGTTACGACCATAAGAGTGCTCTGCTGTCCCATACCACTTGGGGAATATTCGCCGGCCTTCAGGATCAGATCCAGAGTTTCCTGGGGAACAAGATCTTTTTTATAAGCGCGGATACTTCTGCGCTCCAGAAGATTTTTGATGCTTTCGTTCATAGTGTTTTCCTCCTAGATTTTTGTAATTTGATGGTAATTATTATAACTCAGATAGATCTGGTTTCCAAGTAGTTATAACTTTACAACTCAAGGCAGAGTATTATATAATCGAATAAACTGCAAGGCAGGTTATTCGATGTAGAGCTGCGCAGTGAATGCGGATGTTTTTATCCGATTGACGTAGAATATTCCGGCGGACGTTGTGATGCCGGGATGTGTTGGGTGGAGATTGAGACGGAATATACGGGACAGAATAATATGAGGTGTCAGATGGAAAAAATTCGAAAACATTTTTACTTTTCAGGAAGAGTTCAGGGAGTGGGATTTCGTTACCGCTCTTTTTATATCGCGCAGGACATGGGAGTGACCGGATGGGTGCGGAACCTCTGGGATGATCGCGTGGAGATGGAGGTTCAGGGAACCAGAGAGGAGATCCGGGAGATGGTTGAGCGGCTTTCCCAGCAGAATTTTGTGGAGATCGAAGGAATCGAGTCCAAGGAAATTCCGCTGGAGAAGGAGAGTAGTTTCCGGATAAGGTGATATTGGATGATCAGAGCGGTTTTTATGGATATTGACAATACGCTGCTGGATTTCGATGCAGCGGCCAGGGAAGGCATGGCTTATTGCTTCCAGGATGCAGGGCTTACCTATAAGCCGGAGATGCTCGCAGTTTTTACAGAGGAGAATAATAAGATCTGGAAAAAAATCGAGCAGGGAATCCTGACGATGGATGATCTTCCTTATGTGCGATGGCAGGCAATCCTTAAGAAGCTGGGACTTGAAGCAGACGGCGTGGCTATGGAGATGCTTTTTCGGAAGTGTCTGTTTTACAGTGCAGTTCCTGTTGCGGGGGCGACGGAGATCCTTACATACCTTCAGGGAAAATATATCATGTGCACAGCCAGCAACGGGCCTTATGAGCAGCAGATCAGCCGGCTGAAAAAGGCAGATATGCTGAAAGCTTTCGACTATTGTTTTGTATCTGAGAAGATCGGTGTGGACAAGCCGGATGTCAGGTTTTTTGAGCGATGTCTGGAGCAGCTTCCGGGAATCAAAGCCGGGGAATGTATGCTTGTAGGTGATTCCCTCACTGCAGATATTGCAGGAGGCCGGGCTTCAGGAATGCAGACCTGTTGGTTCTGTCAGGATGATGAGAAATGGAAAAATGAGGAAGCGGAACGGATAAGGCAGGAACATGGTGCGGATTATGTAATTCGACATCTGGATGAATTGAGAAATATTTTATAGAGACAATTCTGCTGATACAACGCATTTATGATTTATGAGTATATGGCAGAATGGAGTGAGAATATTGATTTAGGTTGGAGACAGAGATTTACTCCATCTCCAACGCCAGATATAACAGAACAGCGTCCCGGAATTTCCGGGGATTGAGACCACATTTTTTATAAATGTGGTTTAATTTATATTGGAGAGTATTTTTGTGGAGAAAAAGCTTTTCCGCAGTGTCGGCCAGTGACATTTCCAAGGAAAAATAGGTGCGAAGAAGATCCTTCTCGTTATCAGAGAGGTGGCGGATAGTTTTTTCAGCAAACGATTCCCGATCCTCTGGAGCTACTGATGAAAGAATGATTTCCAGAGTGAGATCGTCGAAAAGTACAAAATGTTCTCCGATGCTTTTGTCAGTATCATTGCCAGCTGATAGAGATTGCAGACTGCGAAGGGCAGTTTCGGCGGTTGTCAGGGAGAGACTGAGCTGATGGAGAGGCACAGATTTTCCCACTGCAATGGACAAGGTATCGCTATGCTTTTCAGTAAAACGGCGCAGCTTTCCCGAGATCTCAGAGAAACGGGAACTGTCTGCGACAGCCAGGTAATCGCCCGGGTAGCGAAAGGTGTACAGAGTGATTCCTGTGTCTGTGAAAAGATTTCGGATATGATGTTCTGGAAGGCTGAAATCAGTATTTGTTTTTGGAGCAGAGGCTGTATTTTTATCAGAATGGATCTGCGTGGAATGCGCTGCATCGGAATTTGTATATGTGGAGAAAAATTCTGAGGAATCAGCATACTCAGAGGTATTTTTCTGTGGGGATTTCTGAGATATCTGACTGGATCCGGAGTATGTTCGTATCAGGATCAGCCGCTTTGGTGTGTCAGGATCGATCTGAAATTCCCTGAGACATTTCAGAAGATATTCCGGGTTCTGGGCATCTCCGTGGAGCAGGGAACTGATAACGAAATGCTTCTTATCTGCCTGATGCTGGCTGTACTGACTCAGTTCCTGTTCCCGGATCAGAAGGCTGGTAATGCGCTGGGCCAGAAAAGCATACTTGCGCACTTTTTCCGGGGAACCGGTGATACCGATCACAGCCAGAAGGTTATCCTCATGATAAAGGGGCATATTGATTCCCTGCCGTGTTCCGGTGAAATTATCAGACTCTGCCACTTCGATGGTAGTTCCGGTGGCAGCAGCTTTCCGCCCGATCTCATGGAAAGTTCCGATGCGGGCAGAGTTGGTGCTTGCAATAATGGTACCGGAAGGGTTGATAAAATTGATATCATAGCTGCAGACATCTTTAATGGTGTTGACGATCTGCTGGGCAAGGGTGTGGCTGATGTGCGTGATCATAGGGAGCCTCCTTGATTTCTTTTGGAAAGTATATCATATGGGGTTCAAAACTTCAATTTTGTTATGTTATATATAACAATAAAATACAAAAATATATATAAAATATAGTATATACAACATATACATTTATTTCTGAATTTATTATGATAAGAGCAGAAAAAAGTTGAACGCAGATAAGCATTCCCCTGCTTCAAGTGCATGGAGCACTAAGCGGTGGGTAAGGGTGATGCTGATGTCCGCTTTACGCACGGGCAGGGAATGAGAAGTCTGTTTTATGTAAAAAATCTCACAGGAGGAACGAACAATGAAGGTAGTTACAGCAATCGATTCTTTTAAAGGAAGCATGACATCCATGGAGGCTGGTTTTGCAGCAGAAGAAGGAATCCATCGTGTGGATGCCAACGCAGAGGTTCAAGTAAGACCGCTGGCAGATGGCGGCGAGGGTACTGTGGAAGCTCTTGTTGCAGGAATGAACGGAAAAACAGAGCATGTTAAAGTTACAGGACCTCTTGGTGAGCCTGTAATTTGCGAATACGGAATCATCGAGAGTACAAAAACAGCAGTGATCGAGATGGCAGGAGCAGCAGGAATCACCCAGGTTCCAGATGAGAAAAGAAATCCTCTTTACACCACAACTTACGGTGTAGGTGAAGTCATCAAAGATGCGATTGAAAAAGGCTGCCGCAGATTTATCGTAGGTATTGGCGGAAGTGCTACAAATGACGGCGGTGTGGGAATGCTTCAGGCACTTGGTTACGCATTCCTTGACAAAGATGGAAAACAGGTTCTTCCAGGAGCAAGAGGACTGAAAGATATCGCAGAGATCACTGACGCTTATGTAATCCCGGAGCTTGCAGAATGTAAATTCCGTGTTGCCTGCGACGTGACAAATCCACTTTGCGGAGAGCTTGGCTGCAGTGCTATTTATGGCCCGCAGAAAGGTGCAACACCGCAGATGATCAAAGACATGGATCAGTGGCTTGGTACTTACGCAGAGCTTGCAAAAGGCCGCTTCCCGAAAGCTGATCCGGAATATCCGGGAACAGGAGCTGCCGGTGGAATGGGATTCGCTTTCCTTACATTTACAGATGCAGTTCTGGAGTCAGGAATCAACATTGTTCTTGATGAGACAAAACTTGAAGACTACATCAAGGATGCAGATCTGGTAATCACAGGAGAAGGCCGTATGGACGGACAGACAGCTATGGGAAAAGCACCTGTTGGTGTAGCAAAACTTGCAAAGAAACATGGCAAAAAAGTCATTGCTTTCGCAGGCGCAGTACAGCGCGATGCAAGAGCATGCAATGATGCAGGAATTGATGCCTTCTTCCCGATCCTCCGTGGAGTGGTAACACTGGAAGAAGCCATGAAAAATGAAAATGCAAAGCAGAATATGGCAGATACTGTGGAGCAGGTTATCCGATTGATGAAATAATATAAGAAGCAGAAGTTACTGTTCGCAGGCAATGTTCTCTGTGCTGTCATATGTGACCATAACTTCCGGCCAGTGAACCATCGGTGCGAATACAAAAGTCAGGTTATGCCTGCCAAGGGAAAGGCTTCCGCCGTTATCAACAACAACTTTCTGGCCTTCCAGATCCAGGTCAAAAAAGTTCTGCATCATAGCGAAGGCTTTTTTATTGGAAACAACTGTGGTATCCGGATAAACTTTCATGAAGTTTGCGATATTGGCTGCGTGGTCCGGCTCCATGTGCTGCACGATGAGATAATCTGGTTTGCGCTCACCCAGAACTTGCTGGATATTGTCAAGCCATTCATGGGTAAAATTAGCATCTACAGTGTCCATAACAGCAGTTTTTTCGTCCAGGATCACATAGGAGTTGTAGGACATACCATTTGGAACTTTGTACTGGCCTTCAAAAAGGTCAACCTGGTGATCGTTTACGCCTACATATTTGATAGTATCTGTGATTTTCATGAGCAATACCTCTTTTCTTTCAATGATGGATTTATGTGAGTGGTTGTTTTGTTTATTCTTAACTTTGATAAAAATATAACAGATTCGCAACGATAATTCTGTTACAAATACAACAAAAATGTAAAAATATACATAAATATAGTAAAAAATCCGTATTTTTCCAGGGTGTGATGTCGTTCATGGAATGAATCTCCTCATCTTTACATTTCGAATACGCTGGTATAAAATCAAGAGCAGACAATGTGTAAGAGAATGAGGTGAGGCTATGGAGCATATCACATTATTTACAGATATTTTGCCCGAAGAGCAGGAAAGAATGAGTGTCTGTTTCAAAGTCCGGGAGGCTTTTTTGCTTCCGTCGGATTCCCAGCATTATTATGTGTGTGCTGCAGCGGAGAAAAATACCGGGAAGTTCAAATTGCCGATGTCATATACTGCGCTGGCCCAGTACTTAAGTGTGGACCGCAGTGCCATGATGCGTGAGATCAAAAATCTGACGGATGAAGGTGTGCTGCGGCGTGACGGTAGGAATGTGGAGCTGCTTATGTAGAGCATTTTGGACATTGCAAGAGTGTATAATGCTAAGAGATATGAATGATATGAAGCAGTCCATAGTTTTTTATGATAAATTTTGCTAAGATAATGTATTTGCAAGTATGCAGCAGAGGGAAAATGAAATGCAAATGACTGTTTTGCTGTGTGTTTTGTAAAAATACGAGGAGAAATTATTATGAATATTACAGTAAGAAAATACGAGGAAAAAGATCTTCCGGAGCTGATCCGGATCTGGAATGAAGTTGTAGAAGATGGCGTGGCTTTTCCGCAGGAAGAATGTCTGAATGAAGAAACAGGAAGAGATTTTTTTGCGGAGCAGACATATACAGCTGCGGCTGTGGATGAGGAGAGCGGAAAGGTTTATGGACTTTACATCCTTCATCCTAATAATATAGGAAGGTGCGGACATATCTGCAATGCCAGCTATGCAGTAAGCAGAGATTCCAGGGGACTTCATATCGGGGAAAAACTGGTGTCTGACTGTCTTGTGCAGGGAAAAGAGCACGGCTTCGGAGTTCTGCAGTTTAATGCAGTTGTGGCATGTAATATTCATGCAAGACATCTTTATGAAAGACTTGGCTTCGTGCAGCTTGGCGTGATCCCGAAAGGATTCCGGATGAAGGACGGACATTATGAGGATATCTGTCCGTATTATCATGAACTGTAGAGAGCGCAGATATCCGTTGGATGGTTTGTTTTATTTCTGAAAGTTTTCGACAGGGGATGGATGGTCCTGATTGAAATAATCTCAAACTCCCAGCAGAGCTGGTGGTACTGGCTTTGCAGGAAAAGAAAGGATTCATTATGAAAAATCTTCAGATCACAGCATATACACAGCATTTTATCAGGCAGCAGGTCATGCCGGGGGATATCTGTATTGATGCTACAATGGGTAACGGGAATGATACTGCACTTCTCAGCAGACTTGCAGGAGAGACGGGGCAGGTGATTGCTTTTGATATTCAGAAGCAGGCATTGGAGCATACTGCTGAGTGCCTTAGGAAAGATGACTGCCCGGAGAATTATCAGCTGGTACTGGATTCCCACGAAAATATGCTGAACTATGCAGAGATGGAAACAGTATCCTGCATCACTTTTAATTTGGGATATCTTCCGGGCGGAGATCATTCTATTGCAACCAGGGCTGACAGCAGCAAGAAAGCTGTGGAAACAGGGCTTCACCTGCTGAAAAAAGGCGGCCTTATGACTTTGTGTATCTACAGCGGCGGAGACACCGGATTCCAGGAGCGGGACGCCATGCTGGATTTTATCCGACAGCTGGATTCACATAAATACCTGGTCATTCAGTCAGAATATGCAAACCGGTCCAATAATCCGCCGATTCCGGTGCTGATCATTAAATTGTTTTCTGAAAATAGAAGATAGTGAGTTGGCAGGAAATTCCCGATGACAGATAGAGAAATAATTATGATAAAATAAAACAGGTCTGTGGTATCCAGAAAACAGGTGTTTTTTGAGCGCAATGATTACATGGAATGTTATAAATATTGAATAGCAAACAGAGGGGAAAAGTTTGAACGATTACATATATTATTATCTATTGGCCGTCAACATCCTGGCCTTTGTATTATTCGGCATTGACAAACAAAAAGCCCGCCGGAATCTCTGGCGGATCCCGGAGAAAACTCTTCTCCTCAGTGCCCTCATCGGCGGCAGCGCCGGAGCGATTTTAGGCATGCAGTTTTTCCATCATAAAACCCGCAAACCTAAATTTGCGATCGGTGTTCCGGTGATACTGGTTGTGGAGATTGCGTTGGTGTGGTTTATACAGGTATATATGAAATGACAGCTGCCCGTCAGGCAGTGGAGGTTAATACTCCACGCCTGCGGCAGCTGTCATTTTTTTCATGAAAAGATGGTTGAATAATGCGATAACGCGGCCGACACCGAGGACGGCTACTACAGTTCCAAGGCCAATGCCGATCAGCTTGTGGACGAAGATCAGGCTGATGGAGATGGTAAGGCAGATATTGAAAAGGTCAAAGCAGTTTTTGGTGAATCCAACAGGTTTTCCGATACAGTCGGAGATGGCCTGTACGATTCCATCGCCGGGATTGGGGATGATACGCATGTTCAGGGACATGGCAGCACCGATTCCTGTGAGTATGATTCCGGCTACAAGGACCAGGAGTTTGGATGGCATATTCTGTGGAGCCGGGAGCATTGCAGAAAAAAGATTCATGAAACGTGTAAATAAAAGGCTCAGCGGCAGCTGCAGAAGATCCATCACAAGAACCAGATTCAGATCTCTGTGTGCAGCAGGAGCAATGGCATCGTCAGCTTCACCGGAATATCTGCGGTTTCGTAAACCATGCAGGATGATCTCAACCACAACAAAAGCGGAATACAGAAGAAAGGTAATATTACCGAAGTTAAATCCGCCAATGGTGGCAATGCTGAAGGCCACAGAAATAATAGGCGATACACCCAGGCCTGATTTCGTGTTCAGGATAATTCCCAGAGCCAGGATCAGAAGCCCGACAACATAGAAGATCACCCGAAGGATCGTGTTTTTTTTCATTTCCTATCACTCTTTCCATAAAATAATCAGGCGGATAAAATCATCCGCATTTGCGATACAGATATGTTCTCTTGTCTGATCTCACATGTATTCATCATAGCACAAAATCGTGCAATCACCAAATTGTTGGTAATATTTCTTCTTGACAAATACTTTTATGATGATATAATTTGATAATCAAAATATTTTAAAGCAAAATATAATTCAGAGAACAGCAATAAAGATTATGGAGAGAAATATGACAGGTAAAATATATGGAACAGGTTCCTGGGCACCGCCGAAAGTATGGGACAACAACGATCTGGCCAGGATGGTGGACACCAGTGATGAATGGATCCGGGAAAGGACCGGCGTGGTGCAGAGACATATTGCAGAAGAAAATGAGGATACTGTGACAATGGCATCAAGAGCCGCCCAGAGAGCACTGGAAGATGCAGATACGAAGGCAGAGGAGATCGACCTTATTATTGTAGCGACCATCTCACCAACGGAGATCATGCCCTGTGTGGCGTGCGGAGTGCAGGATAAAATTGGTGCAGAAAATGCGACCTGTTTTGATCTGAATGGAGCCTGTACAGGGTCTCTTCTGGCATTAAACACAGCGCAGGCTTATCTGTCCCAGGGAATTTATCAGACAGCACTTGTGATCGGCACAGAGAAACTGTCCGGTTTAACGGACTGGACAGACCGAGGCACCTGCATCCTTTTTGGAGATGGAGCAGGAGCCGTTGTTCTGAAAGCAGAGGAAAATGGAAGATACGCACAGGTGACACATTCCATTGGAAAAAAAGGCGAAGCGCTTACACTGCGAAGCAGAAACCAGATCCAATACGAAACAGATCCCAAAGCAAAAGAAACTTACATACAGATGAATGGAAAAGAAGTTTTTACTTTTGCAGTTTCGAAAGTTCCGGAAGCAGTAAAAAATCTTCTTTTCAGAGAAAAAGTTCCATGTGGGGACATCCGATATTATCTTCTTCATCAGGCAAATGAGCGGATCATCCGCTCTGCTGCAAGAAGGATTGGCGAAGACATTTCCAAGTTTCCCATGAATATGGATGAATACGGAAATACCTCATCAGCAAGCCTTCTGATCCTTCTGGATGAGGTGAAAAAAAGCGGAAAGCTGCAAAGAGGCGATAAGCTGGTGCTTGCAGGATTTGGCGGCGGACTGACATACGGAGCGAGCCTGATCGAGTATTAAGTTGAAATGAAGCTATATAATTATCAAGAATTTCCCGGAGGTAAAAAATGAAAACGAGAATCACAGAATTACTTGGAATCGAATATCCCATTATCCAGGGCGGTATGGCCTGGGTAGCAGATCATCATATTGCAGCTGCTGTATCTAAGGCGGGCGGCCTTGGACTGATCGCAGCAGCCAATGCACCGGCAGAATGGGTACGCGAGCAGATCCGCGAGGCGAAAAAACTGACAAATAAGCCTTTCGGTGTAAATATCATGCTTATGAGCCCAAGTGCAGATGAGGTTGCAAAGATCGTAGTAGAAGAAGGGATCAAAGTTGTAACAACAGGTGCCGGAAGTCCTGAGAAATACATGGAAGCATGGAAAGCAGCCGGAGTAAAAGTTATCCCGGTTGTTGCATCCGTAGCCCTTGCAAGAAGAATGGAACGCTGCGGAGCAGACGCTGTTGTGGCAGAGGGAACAGAGTCAGGCGGACATATCGGAGAAACAACAACAATGGCACTGGTACCCCAGGTTGTTGATGCAGTACAGATCCCGGTGATCGCAGCCGGAGGAATCGCAGACGGCCGTGGAATCGCAGCAGCTTTTATGCTGGGAGCAGAAGGTGTGCAGATGGGAACACGTTTCGTAGCGACTGAAGAATGTAATGTCCATGAAAATTACAAACAGTTCCTTCTGAAAGCCAAAGATATCGACACAAGAGTAACCGGCCGTACTACAGGCCATCCGGTCCGAACATTAAGAAACCCAATGACAAAAGAATATCTGGAAAAAGAAGCAGCGGGAGCATCTTTTGAAGAGCTTGAAATGCTTACACTTGGCGGACTTCGCAAGGCGGTAGTAGACGGTGATGTAAAAACCGGAAGCGTTATGTCCGGCCAGATCGCAGGAATGGTGAAAGATGTGCCGACCTGTAAAGAGCTTATGACGAGACTGATTGCAGAGACAAAGGAAACTGTAAAGAAACATGCTTTTCTCACAGAAGACTAAATGAAATAAAAGTACAATAAACAGGACAGTAAATCATGAAAGGAAACATCAAATGGGAAAAACAGCATTCATCTTTCCAGGCCAGGGCGCACAGAAAGCAGGGATAGGAAAAGATTTCTATGAAAAATATGACACAGCAAAAAAAGTTTTCGATTCTGCCAGCGAGTGGCTGGATCTTGACATGAAAGCCCTCTGCTTCGAGGAAAACGACAAGCTTGACCTGACTGAATACACACAGGCGGCACTTGTCACAACCTGTCTTGCAATGGAAAAAGTAATAGAAGAAATGGGACTTCACCCGGATGTAACTGCAGGCTTAAGCCTTGGAGAATACTGCGCCATTGAAGCGGCTGGCGGCATGGATCTGAAAGATGCCATCACAACCGTAAGAAAAAGAGGAATCCTCATGGAGCAAGCTGTTCCGGCAGGAAAAGGCAGCATGACAGCAGTGTTGGGAATGGAAACAGAGAAGATCGAGGAAGTGATCACAGATATCCCGGACGTGAGCATTGCCAATTATAACTGTCCGGGCCAGATCGTGATCACAGGACTTGCACAGGCAGTCAGCGAAGCTTCTGAAAAACTGAAGGAAGCAGGCGGAAGAAGAGTGATCCCGTTAAATGTCAGCGGGCCTTTTCACTCAGCAATGCTGAAAGAAGCAGGAAAAGAGCTTGGAAAAGTTCTGGAAAACATTACTCTTCATCAGCTCCGGATTCCATATGTTACAAATGTAACAGCAGAGTACGTGGAAGATTCATCCGAGACAAAAACACTCTTGGAAAAACAGATCTCCTCTTCTGTGCGCTGGCAGCAGAGTGTTGAGAATATGATCAGCCAGGGCGTTGACACATTCGTAGAGATCGGACCAGGAAGAACCCTTGCTGGATTCATGAGAAAGATTAACAGAAACGTAAAAGTATATAACATCCAGACAGTAGAAGACGCAGAAAAAATCTGCCAGGAAATTTTGCATTAACATTCACCAAGTAATTGCATTTATGTACATGCAGTAAAATAAAACAAGAATATTTGTTTTATTGCAGATAAACGTACAGCATAGAATTTTAAAATATTTTCGGTGGACAGTTCAGATATCAGTAGAAAGGAATTCATATGTCAGATAAAAAAATCGCAGTAGTAACAGGCGGTGCACGTGGAATCGGAAAAGCAATCGCCATGGAACTTGCAAAAGCAGGAAATCTTGTAGTGATCAATTACAACGGCTCAGCAGACAAGGCTGAAGAGACAAAGAAAGAGATCGAGGCAGCCGGCGGCCAGGCAGATGTGATGCAGTGCAATGTGGCAGATTTTGAAGCATGTGAGGCTTTTTTCAAGGTTATTGCAGAAAGATACGGGCGTGTTGATATCCTGGTAAATAATGCGGGAATCACAAAAGACGGACTTCTCATGAAGATGAGTGAAGAAGATTTTTCCAGAGTAATTGATGTGAACCTGAAAGGCGCGTTCAACTGTATCCGACATGTATCCAGGATGATGCTGAGACAGCGAAGCGGCCGGATCATCAGTCTCGCGTCTGTAGTAGGACTTCATGGAAACGCAGGACAGGCTAACTACGCAGCTTCCAAAGCTGGAATCATCGGTCTTACAAAATCCGCTGCAAAAGAGCTTGCATCCAGAGGAATCACTGTAAACGCTATTGCACCGGGATTTATCAAAACGGATATGACAGACGTGCTTTCTGACAAAGTAAAAGAGAATATCGCGGCATCCATTCCGATGGGAAAAATGGGAACAACAGAAGATGTGGCAAAAGCAGCAGCATTTCTGGCATCTGACGGTGCACGTTATATCACAGGACAGGTGCTCAGTGTAGACGGCGGAATGGCAATGTAGAGGAGATTTTAGGATGAAGAGACGAGTAGTAGTAACAGGACTTGGCGCAGTAACGCCGATCGGAAATGATGTGGAAAGTTTCTGGAACGGAGTAAAAGAAGGAAAAGTAGGAATCGGGCCGATCACCCGTTTTGATACAACCGGATATAAAGCAACACTGGCAGCAGAGCTGAAGGAGTTTGCGGCAAAAGACCGCATGGACCCGAGAACAGCTAGAAGAATGGAGCCTTTTTCCCAGTATGCAGTGGCTGCAGCTCTGGAAGCAGTGGAAAATGCAGGACTTAAGATGGAAGAGGAAGATCCTTACATGGTAGGCGTGATCATCGGTTCCGGTGTTGGAAGCCTTCAGGCAACAGAGCTTAATGAGAAGAAGCTTGTGGAAAAAGGACCGTCAAGAGTTGATCCCCTTCTTGTTCCGAAGATGATTACAAACATGGCAGCAGGAAATGTTTCTATTGCAACCGGCGCAAAAGGAAAATGCACAAACGTTGTAACTGCATGTGCAACAGGAACTCACTGTATCGGAGATGCTTTCCGTGCGATCCAGTACGGGGATGCGGATGTGATGCTTGCAGGAGGAACAGAAGGCGCGATCTGCCCCATCGGAATCGCAGGTTTTGCAAGCCTGACAGCACTTAGTACAAGTGAAGATCCGCTGCGTGCATCCATTCCTTTTGACAAGGATAGAGGCGGTTTTGTGATGGGTGAAGGTGCAGGCGTTGTGGTTTTGGAAGAGCTTGAACATGCGAAAAAAAGAAATGCCAACATTCTTGCAGAAGTTGTTGGATACGGCGCAACAGCAGACGCATTCCACATCACTTCCCCGGCAGAAGATGGAAGCGGCGCAGCACGTGCCATGGAAAACGCCATGAAAGAGGCTGGGGTTGCACCTGAGGAAGTAGACTACATCAATGCACATGGAACCGGCACACACCATAACGATCTTTTTGAAACAAGAGCTATCAAACTTGCATTCAAAGATGCTGCGAAAAATGTGAAGATCAATTCCACAAAATCTATGGTGGGACATCTTTTGGGAGCTGCCGGAGCTGTTGAATTTATCGTATGTGTGAAATCCATTCTGGACGGCTTCATCCACCAGACAGTGGGAACAAAAGAGACAGAGGAAGAACTGGATCTCAACTATATGATCGGTGCACCGGCCAGTCAGGAAGTACGCTATGCAATGAGCAATTCCCTTGGCTTTGGCGGCCACAACGGAACATTGCTTGTGAAGAAGTATGAGGAGGACTGAACATGGAATTTAACCAGATCCTTGAGCTGATCGATCACGTATCAGCATCAGAACTTACCGCTTTTACATATGAAACAGATGATCTGACACTGACGATGGAGCATGGAAAACCACAGATTATCCAGGGTGTTATGGGCGAAACTGTGGAAAACATTCCGGCAGCGGGAATCGCAGGTGGAAAAGTCCGCAGGGCAGCTGCACAGGGAAGGACAGCAGCTGGTCAGATGAATGCAGCGAGTACAGCGAATTTTCCGGTAGAAGGAAATCAGGCAGCAGAGATGCTGGAAACAGAAAGGCAGAACAACCAGTCGGCAGCTGCAGCGTCGGCTGTGCAGGGGAATTCCAGTCAGTCAGAAACTGCATTTCAGGATAAGACAGCCACATCTGAGGATGCTTCCGACCAGTCCGGCAATCTGGTAACTTCTCCGCTGGTAGGAACCTTCTACGCAGCACCATCCCAGGATCTTCCTCCTTACGTACAGGTCGGAGACAAGGTAAAAAAAGGCCAGGTTCTTGCAATCGTGGAAGCCATGAAGCTGATGAATGAGATCGAAAGCGATTTCGACGGCGAGATTGCGGAAATTTATGTGGAAAACGGAAAGCCTGTGGAATACGGACAGAAACTTTTCCGCATTAAATAAGAATTACGTAATGATTCAGAGGATAACTGTGAAGATACTGAACAGTTACGAATTACAGATAAAGAACAGAGGTAGCTTTAGATGAAATATGCCACGAGCTTCAGCCAGCATATTTCGCCGGAGCTTTTCAGGAGGATAAATAAATGAAACATCTTGACATAAAACAGATCGAGGAGATCATCCCGCACAGACATCCCTTTCTCCTTGTAGATTATATCGAAGACTATGAACCAGGCGAGTTTGCCGTAGGATATAAATGTGTGACTTTCCGTGAGGATTTTTTCAGAGGTCATTTTCCACAGGAGCCGGTAATGCCGGGAGTTCTTATGGTGGAAGCACTGGCGCAGGTAGGTGCAGTTGCCATCCTTTCCCTGGAGGATATGAAGGGAAAAACAGCGTACTTCGGCGGCATTAACAAGTGCAAATTCCGAAGAAAAGTAGTTCCGGGAGACAAGCTTCGTCTTGAGACAAAGATCATCCGCAGAAAAGGTCCTGTAGGCATTGGTTCCGCGGTGGCATCTGTTGACGGAGAAGTTGCTGTAGAGGCAGAGCTTACATTTATGATCGGGTAAGGTGATTGTATGATTCGAAAGTTACTGATCGCCAACAGAGGCGAGATCGCGGTGCGTATTATCCGTGCCTGCAGGGAAATGGGAATTGCAACAGTGGCTGTTTATTCTGAGGCAGACGAGGAAAGCCTTCATACACTGCTGGCAGACGAGGCAATCTGCATTGGTCCGGGTCCTTCCGCACAAAGCTATCTGAACATGGAGCAGATCATCAGTGCAACAATGGTTTCCGGTGCAGATGCCATTCATCCGGGCTTCGGCTTTCTTTCTGAAAATGCCAGATTTGCAGAACTCTGTGAAAAATGCAGTATTACTTTCGTAGGCCCGCCGTCAAAAGTTATCCGCATGCTTGGCAACAAACAGATTGCAAGAAGCACCATGATCGCAGCAGGAGTCCCTGTAGTTCCGGGAAGTGAAGGCTCTGTGGATGATATCGAAACAGGTCTTAAAGAAGCTGAGCGAATCGGCTATCCTGTGATCATCAAAGCGGCTCTTGGCGGCGGCGGAAAAGGCATGCGTGTGGCAAATACGCCGGAGGAATTTCCGGAAGCCTATGCAACAGCCAGAAAAGAATCCGAGATCGCTTTTGGCGACGGTACCATGTATATCGAACACTTTGTTGTAAATCCACGGCATATTGAGTTTCAGATCCTTGCAGACAGCCATGGAAATGTAATTCATCTGGGAGAGCGTGACTGTTCCATCCAGAGAAATCATCAGAAAATGATCGAGGAATCCCCAAGTGCAGCGGTTTCAGAAGAACTGAGGGAAAAAATGGGCCACGCAGCAGTGACAGCAGCCAAAGCAGCAGGCTACGTAAATGCCGGAACCATCGAATTTCTTCTGGAGCCTGACGGAAAGTTCTGGTTTATGGAAATGAACACAAGGATCCAGGTAGAGCATCCGGTAACAGAGTGGGTCACAGGGATCGATCTTGTAAAAGAACAGCTGAAGATCGCATCTGGAATGCCTCTTGAAATCTCTCAGGATGATGTCCGTATTATGGGACATGCAATTGAATGCAGGATCAATGCCGAGAATCCTCAGAAAAATTTCCGCCCGTCACCTGGAACCATCAAAGGTGCACATTTTCCGGGAGGAAACGGGATCCGTGTGGATACCTGCGTATACAACGGCTGCAAGATCCCGCCCTATTATGATTCCATGCTTGCAAAGCTTATCGTCCACGCAGATAACCGTCAGGATGCCATTTCAAAAATGCAGAGTGCACTTGGTGAGGTGATCATTGACGGAATCGACACAAACATTGACTACCAGTATGAGATCCTGAAAAATGAGGATTATCAGTCCGGAAACTTTGACACTGGCTTTCTGGCCAGCCATATCATCGCAGGAGTGAAGATCAATGAGAATTAAGCATATGTTCAAAAAAACGGTCATGGATATCCGCAGTGGGGAGCGTGACAATACTCCCGAGGTGCCGGATAATCTGATGCGTAAATGCAACGCCTGCAAAGCAGCGGTTTTTGTAGATGAGGTAAAACGGAATCATTATATCTGTCCGCACTGCGGCAATTATTTTCATGTGCCTGCATACAGACGGATCAGGATGATCGCAGACCGAAAAAGTTTCGTGGAATGGGATGCACATATGGAGGAGCAGAATCCTCTTCAGTACAAGGGATATGAGGAAAAAATCCGCTCACTTCGTGAAAAAACGGGACTTGATGAAGCTGTAGTGACAGGTAAGTGTACTATAAACGGGATACCTGCGGCATTAGGTGTCTGCGATTGCCGTTTCATGATGTCCAGCATGGGTGAGATCGTCGGGGAAAAGATCACCCGTGTTTTTGAGCGTGCTACAGAAGAGAAGCTTCCTGTGATCTTCTACATCTGTTCCGGTGGTGCCAGAATGCAGGAGGGTCTTGTATCCCTGATGCAGATGGCGAAAACAAGCATGGCACTTCGGAAGCACAGTGACGCAGGCCTTCTCTATGTACCGATTCTCACAGATCCTACAACAGGCGGCGTAACGGCAAGCTTTGCCATGCTGGGAGATATTATCCTGGCAGAGCCAAAAGCCCTCATCGGTTTCGCAGGCCCAAGAGTCATTGAGCAGACCATCGGCCAGAAACTTCCAAAGGGATTCCAGAGATCGGAGTTCCTTCTGGAACATGGATTTATTGATAAGATCGTGGAACGCGACGAACAGAGGATTGTGCTGGCGGATATTTTGAAACTGCATGAGAATAAAACGCTAAATAAAGAAGAGTCCAATAATACGGACAGTAGAACTGATGATGAGATCAGCAATAAGACAGAAGATAAGAGCATATCTCAAATAAAAGCATTTGATGAAAGCGATAGAACTAATACATTTAATAAAAATGTGACTGATGCAAATAAATCTGATTTCAATACATCTGATTTCAATACATCCAATGTGAGTGTATCTAATGAATCAAACAAAAATATGAAAGACACTGCCTGGCCAGAATTCACCCCATCCGGCAGCTTTACCCCCTGGGAACATGTTCAGCTCGCCAGAGCCAAGACCCGTCCAACCGGAAAAGACTACATCGAAGCCCTTTTCGATAATTTCATCGAATTTCACGGCGACCGCCACTGTGGTGACGATGCAGCAGTGATCGGCGGCGTGGCTTTTTTCCATGGCCAGCCTGTAACAGTCCTTGCCCAGGAAAAAGGAGAAGGAACGAAGGAAAACATTGCCCGGAATTTCGGAATGGTTTCCCCGGAAGGCTACTGGAAATCTTTACGACTTATGCAGCAGGCCGAGAAATTCCAACGCCCGGTGATCTGCCTGGTAGATACTCCAGGTGCTTTCTGCGGACTGGAAGCAGAAGAACGGGGACAGGGAGAAGCTATCGCAAAAAATCTCTACACACTGGCAGGCCTTACAGTCCCGGTACTTTCCATTGTGATCGGAGAAGGCGGCAGCGGCGGTGCACTTGCATTCGCAGTATCTGATGAAGTGTGGATGCTGGAATACTCTGTCTATTCCATTCTTTCCCCGGAAGGTTTTGCCTCCATCCTCTGGAAAGACAGCAAAAAAGCAAAAGAAGCTGCAGCAGTGATGAAGCTGACAGCAACAGATCTCTGCGAAATGGGAATGATCGAGCATGTGATCCCGGAAACGGAACCGGTAAGCCGTGAAAATATCGCTGAAGCAGCCAGATATCTGGAAAATGGAATTGCAGATTTTCTTGAAAAATACAGCGGCAAAGAATCTGAGGAACTTCTTGAACATCGTTATCAGCGTTTCAGAAAGATGTAAAAATCCTGTGGAAAAAATCCTATATTTATGTTACGATGGCTTCATAAACAGAGACCGGGGAGATTTTTTTGGACTCCGGAGAGAGCGGGGTAGGAGTGGACAATCGGGAAGTTATAAATGATGTGCTGGTGCATCTGTTCAATGAGATCCTCCGTCTGGAGGAAGAAGCCATCATCACAGATAAATATAAAGATATTTCCAATAATGATATGCACATTATTGAGGCAGTAGGATTAGGCGGAGGCAATATGTCTTCTATTGCAGCCAAGCTGAATATTACAGTGGGATCTCTTACAACTTCTATGAACAGCCTTGTGAAGAAGGGGTATGTGAAGAGAGAGCGGAGCGAGAAGGATCGCCGTGTTGTATTTATCCAGCTTACCAACAAGGGACGTATGGCGTACCACCATCATGCGGAATTCCACAGACAGATGACAGATGCAGTTCTGGCAGAGCTGAATGAGAATGAGACAGATGTGCTGGTGAAGGCACTGGACGGACTGCGTAAGTTTTTCAGGCAGTATCATGAACAATAAAGAAGACAAAATAAAAGCATGCACTAATAAAAGCATCAGGATCGGTAACGAAAGATAATTGCCGGTTCTGATGCTTTTTGCTTACTTTTTATTCATCCCAGCCATCCTGAAAACGGATATTAACTGAAATATTGCGGACAACATCGCCCTCCTGAAGATCCAGGTCGCTCTCCTCAGAAACAGGGGGAAGCTTGCCTTCGAACTCCATCAGTTCTGTGTAGATCCAGTCGTAAGCAGCTGCATTGGCATTCTCAATGGCATCGTCCAGAGAGTCGCCTTTCGCTTCGCAGCAGGCAAGATCCGGGAAAAAAGCGTTGTATTTTTTGTCCTCTGTGGGACGGAAAACTGCGGGATATATAAATTTCATTGGTATGGTTCCTTTCTCATTTAAAATGCTGTAAATTCAGGGCATTGCCATAAAATAAGACTTTGCCCGATCACGATAAGTATATACCAATTTTAAAATGAGGGCAAGAGAATGAACAGATCGATAAGATATAACTATTCAGAAGATTATCAGCAGAGTACAGAGGATTTATGTATAGTGATTGGTTGAATTATAATCAGAAAATTGTCAGATATTAGAAAAAAAGATAGATATATAAGCTTTTTTGTCCTTGTATGGAGGACAATCAGATGCTATACTGTGTTATACAGAGCATAAAACAGGTTACTGTGTCCGAAACTGGCAGTGACCGGAACGACGGTTTGGCGGAACCGGACGGGAGGCGCGTTTATGATTTACACAGCTTTGACGAAAAAAGCTATGAAGGTGGCATATGAGGCACATCATGGACAGACAGATCGAAGCGGGACACCTTATATTTTTCATCCATTTCATGTAGCGGAGCAGATGGATGATGAGATCAGTGTATGTACGGCACTTCTTCACGATGTTGTGGAAGATACAGAAATTACATTTGAAGACCTGGAAAAAGATTTTCCGGCAGAAGTTGTGGAGGCACTTCGTTATCTCACAAGAGATAAGAGTATGAATTATTTTGATTATATCCGCAATCTCCGAAAGAATCCAATTGCAAAAAAAGTGAAGCAGGCTGATCTGCTCCACAATTCTGATGTAACACGTCTTGCTGACTGCGAAAATATGTCTGCCCAGCAGATATCACGTTTGCATGGAAGATATAAACGGGCATTGGAGATCCTTCATGAAGCACGTTGAAATTATTTTCGCATAAGTCATATGTTGACTTTTATTCAGTTGTTTTTCATGCGCATGGATCACACAAAAATATCCGTGACTTCAGATATCATTGTGGATCTTCTTAGCGGAAACTGTATGGGTATCTTGCGTAAATGTCCATGTAGCACTCCACTGCGTATTTGATAAAGTCTTTGATTTTTCTCATTTTGTTTTCCTCCTCTTTTCTTTAACTTACAAATGCATTATAATAGACCACTGGAAATATTACGTGCCAAAAATACAAAAAAAGTAGTCAAATCTTGCAGGAGAAAAAATACATGTTTCCAGTATACGAAGAAAAAAAGAAGAATCTTCATGTTCATTTGAGGACATCTGCGCATGCTTCGCCCCATCTGCATAATTCCATAGAGCTCATTTATATTACAAAAGGAACGCTGGAACTGGGAATGGGACAGGAGCTTTTTCACATGGAAGAAGGAGACTTTGCGTTGATCTTTCCGGATGTGATCCATCACTATCAGGTTTTTTCCCCAGGGGAAAATAAAGCAGTGTATCTGTGGGCAAAACCTGCCCTTGCAGGACAGTTTACAGATATCATCCAGAGCAGCTGTCCGGAAGAACCTGTTATAAAAAAAGAAAATGTTCATCGTGATATCGTGAATGCGGTGAGCTGTCTCAGAGCCAACCGCAAAGAACCGGAGAATAATCTTGTTGTGGAGCAGGCTTATGTGCAGATCCTTCTGGCAAGGAGTATTCCCTGCTTCCACATGATGGAGAAAAGCAGTGTGGAGAGCAATGATATCATCTATCAGACCGTGTCCTACGTAGCCAGACATTTCCGGGATGAAGTTTCCCTGGAAAAGATGGCGCGGGATCTTGGAATCAGCAAGTTTACGCTGTCCAGAGTTTTTTCGGGAACTTTTCACAGGAATTTCAATCAGTTTCTTAATGAACAGCGTCTGAATTATGTGACAGTCCATCTGGAATGTACAGATGAAAGTATCACGGATATCTGTCTGGATGCAGGATTTGAGAGTCAGAGGACTTTTAACCGGGTATTCCGGGAGCGGTATCGAATGACGCCGCGGGAATACCGGAATTTATATAAGGAAAAATATTTACGAGAGGAACTAACATGATCACAGTAGAGCTGGAACATTTCAGCCTTGATAAAATATGCGATTCCGGGCAGTGCTTCCGGATGAAGAAACTTGGAGACGGACATTTTTCCATGGTTGCAGGAGACCAGTATCTGGAAATGCACCAGGAGAATGGCATTGTGGATTTTTACTGCTCCCAGGAAGAATTCATCTGTTACTGGGTGAGATATTTTGACCTGGATACGGATTATGAGGTGTATATGAATGCGGCCAATCCCAGGGATAAATATCTGAATGCAGCCATAGAAGCAGGGGACGGCATCCGCATTCTCAGACAGGATCTCTGGGAAATGATCGTTACATTTCTGATCTCCCAGCAGAATAATATCAAACGTATCCGAAAATGTATTGAGACCATCTGTCGGACATATGGAGAACGAAAATTTTCGCCGGAAGGCGTGGAATATGATACATTTCCTACAGTGGAAGCCTTAAGCCAGGCAACGGAGGCAGATTTACGGGCATGCGGCCTTGGATACCGGGCAAAATATATCGCAGTAACTGCCAGGACGATTGCATCGGGGGAGATTTCCCTGGAGAAGATTTATGATATGAGTTACCACAGAGCGAAAAAAGAACTGATGAAACTTTGCGGCGTAGGGGAAAAAGTTGCAGAGTGCATCTGTCTTTTTGCCCTGCATCATATGGATGCTTTTCCGGTGGATACCCATATCCGGCAGGTGATGGATGTACATTATAAAAGGGGCTTTCCGAACCGCAGATACAAAGGAATGCGCGGTATCATGCAGCAGTATATTTTTTACTATGACTTGTACTCATAAGCTGTCGATGCTATCATAGGTGAAAACAAAAGAAATCCCGGAGGTGAGAAAGCGATCAGACTACATTTGCTGAGATTAAGACGACCACGTATAAAAAAGAAAGAAAACAGCTATTACATCCGCGGCTATAAAGGAACAGAAGTGATCATCCGCACAGATCATGAGATCCTGAAGCGTATTTTTTACAAGCGTACCTGCGTAAAATATGTCCGGATCATGGCGAAATATGATACAGAAACGAAATATATCTACACAAGAAAAGGAAACAAAAGAAGTCGCAGAACTGTGATCCCGGGCGTTCCTGCTAAAAATGAGAGCACCATGCCACGTGCAGTACGAACTGTTCTGCATGCGCTTTCCTACGGCGGGATCGAGTTGGACGCTTCCAGAAAGCTGGCAGATATCAAGAAGATGGACCCTATGAGGATCTTTTACAGGACTTTGGATGCGGAAGTTTATAATGGAGATTACAAGGTTCCGATCCGGCTGTTTTTTCCAAATGAGGAAGCAATGGAGAACGGCGCGGCCTCCGGCAAAAAACCTCCGGTCATTCTGTTTTTCCACGGCGGAGGCTGGGTGACAGAGAGCGTGGAGAATTACGAGCGTGTATGTGCCAGAATGGCGCAGTCTACCGGACAGATCGTGGCATCTGTGGAGTACAGGCTTGCGCCGGAATACCGATTCCCTGTGGGACTGATGGACTGTTATGCAGCTGCGAAGGTTTTTTATACAAATCGTTTTCTGCTGAATACAGATCCGGATCGTATCACGATCATGGGAGATAGCGCAGGCGGAAATCTGGCAGCAGCCGTGTGCATGATGGCCAGGGATCGGGGAGAATTTTTTCCGAAAAAACAGATCCTTATTTATCCGGCACTGAACAACTGTTATACAGAAGAATCACCATTCGAGTCTGTAAAGACAAATGGAACCGGATATCTGCTCACTGCAGAGAAGATGGAGGATTATCTGAAGCTTTATGAGAGCAGACCGGAGGACAGACAGAATCCGTATTTTGCACCGATCCTGGCAAAAGATTTCCGAAATATACCGGACACATTGATCCTAACAGCTGAATTTGATCCTCTTCGTGATGAGGGGGAGACTTTTGGCGAGAAGCTGAAAGCAGCGGGAAATCATGTAGAAGTGCACAGGATCGCAGGTGCGTTTCATGGGTATTTTGCACTGGGAATTAAATTCCTGCATGTGCAGGAGAGTTTTGAATATATGAATCGTTTTCTGGAGAGAGAAGAACAGGAGTAAGAGTCTAACTGAATCAGGGTGGTTCAGGCAGGGTTGCGAAAAGCAACAAACAGACAGGAAATGGAAGGAGAACGTACAGTCCTGAATAATGGACAGTAAACGTTTGACAGGAAGAAGGGAAGCAACATGGAAAACGAGTACGGACAGTGGAGGAAACTGGATAATGCGGCACTGGCTTTCCCTGCTGTAACAGGAAAGAATGATACAAGAGTATTTCGCTTTTACTGTGAACTGAAAGAAGAAATAAAGGAAGAAACTTTGCAGGCGGCACTGGACCGGACAATGGAGAAATATCCTCTTTTCCGTGCTGTCCTTCGAAAGGGACTGTTCTGGTTCTATCTGGAACGGCGTGATATTCCGGCAGTGGTGAAAGCAGAAAAAGGTGCACCCTGCAGCGGTCTTTATATCCCGGACAAAAAAACGCTTCTTTTCCGGGTCAGCTATTATAAAAACCGTATTAATTTTGAAGTGTTCCACGCCCTGACTGACGGCACGGGAGCTATGCATTTTCTGATGGAGCTTGTGAAGAATTATATCCAGGAAGCACACCCCGGAAAAAATCTTCCGGAGCTTTTTCCAGATGAGAATGTTACTGGAAAGGATATGGAAGAGGACAGTTTTTCCCAGTATTATTCTTCCGATGCGCCGCGGAAGCGGGAATCCAAGAAGCCGGCATTTCAGCTGAAGGGCGAGAAGCTGCGGCAGGAGGATATGAGTATCACGGAAGTCTGTATTCCGGTAAAAGAGATCCATTTCCGGGCAAAAGCAGCAGGCGTGTCCATCACTGTTTTTCTGACAGCAGCTCTTATATGGGCGATCCATGAGGAAGTACCGCAGAATCAGGCGAAAAAGCCAATCGGCCTGATGATTCCTGTAAACTTAAGAAATTATTTTCCTTCCCAGTCTATGGCGAATTTCTTCGGGTGGATCGAGATCAGCTACTATTTTCAGCCGGAGACGGTATTTGAAGATATTCTGGCATCTGTGAAAGAGCAGTTTGCGAAAGAACTGAGCAGGGATGTGATCGCTGCGAAGCTGAATGATCTGGTCAGCCTGGAGAAGAATCCGGTGCTGCGGCTTGTGCCATTGGAGATCAAGACGCCGTTTCTTCTTGCTGGTACAACTCTTGGAGGAAGGTCGATCACGGCAATTTATTCCAATGTGGGAATTATCCGGATGCCGGAGGAGTACAGGGAGTATATAGAGAGGTTCGGGCTTTTTGCAAGTACGGACAGTCTTCAGCTTTGTTCCTGTTCTTTTGGGGATGAGATGGTTTTAAGTTTTACATCGAAAATACCAAATGGAAATATTGAGCGGAATTTTGTGGAGAAGCTGAAAAAAGAGCAGATGTCCTGCGAGATCCGGGAGAATGATTTTCCGGGACAGAAAGAGGAGCGGAAGCAGCCTGCGAAGATTTTTGAGAGTTTTACATTTCTCTGTATTGTGCTGGCTGTGGTGTGCAATCTGATCGATTTTTTGACCAACGGACATATGGGCTGGGCCTGGTTTGTAACTGCCGGAGCGTTCTGTACCTGGCTGATGGTTTCGGTTGCTTATGTGAAGCGGCGAAATATTCTGAAGAATGAGATGTGGCAGCTGGTGATCGCAGCTGTGGCTGGAATTCTATGGGATGTTTTTACAGGCTGGAGAGGCTGGTCTGTGGATTATCTTCTGCCTCTTGCTGCGCTTGCTGTGATCTGTTCCATGTGGGTGATCACTGCTGTTCAGAAGCTGGAGACTGCTGAGTATATGATCTATCTTCTGGAAGCAGGAGCTTTCGGAGGAGTGATCCCGGTAATCCTGCTGGCCACTGGTGTGGCGACCGTAAGATATCCGTCACTGATCTGTGTGTGCGTCAGCTTCCTGATGCTGGTGTGGCTGTTTCTGTTTAAAAGAAAAGATACAGTCCGAGAGATGCAGAAGAAGTTTCGGGTTTAAAACCCGAAATCTTCATAATCTTCCGGTGTGAACTTATGATAGATCATATGCTCACCTTCCAGGGACAGGCAGTAGCGGTAATCGTCCGGGATGCCGTCCTCAAAGTATACGAGATAATCAAATCCTGTGCCTGTTGTTTTTTCCATATGGACATATTTGGAATAAGCATGGAACACATCCATCACTTCATCCAGGGTACAGCCATGGCGCGCAACAGTATTGATAAAGCGTACCAGGAATTCACTTGGTTTTTTGTTTTCGTGTACATAATCGGAAGCCTGGGGCGGCAGTGTGATGCAGAAACGTTTGTCTTTGGAAGAGGATTTCACTTTTCCAAGGTGCTCTTCTGCGTAGGCAGAAAACTCTTCCAGTGCGTGTTTCATTTCTTCTTCTGTAAGCTCTGTGCCAAGAAGGCGGTTCAGAGACTGCAGCGGATAATAGAAGCGTGTTACACCGCTCATATATCCGATCTTAACCTGTTGTTCCTGGATCATATCCAGAAGATTATTTTCCAGTTTTTTGAAATTCATAATGTTGTCCTTCCCGGGGTCTGAATGTCCGCTTTATCGTACTTTGCATATCTGTACATATTGCACATCAGATCCCATTTTTTTCACAGATATCGTTGAGACAGCAGCGGTCACAGTAAGGTTTTGTCCGCGCTGTACAGACATCTCTTCCGTGGTTTACAAGCCGGTGGCAAAGGTCGTTGCCTTCTTCCGGCGGGATGATCTTCCAGAGTTCCATTTCTACTTTTTTCGGGTCTTTCAGGTCATGGACAAGTCCGATGCGGTTGGAAAGACGGATGCAGTGAGTATCTGTTACAATGGCAGGTTTGCCAAAAACGTCACCCATGATAAGGTTGGCACTTTTGCGGCCAACTCCCGGGAGTTTTAACAGGGCGTTGAAGTCTTCCGGAACCTTGCCGTGATACTGTTCATGGAGGATACGCATGCACGCGCTGATATCCCTGGATTTGCTTTTTCCAAGGCCGCAGGGACGTACGATGGCTTCGATATCTTCCGGTTCGGCAGCTGCAAGAGCATCCACGTTTGGGTATTTCGCATAGAGATCCTGAACGACTACATTGACCCGGGCATCTGTACACTGTGCTGCCAGGCGGACGCTTACAAGAAGCTTCCAGGCATCATCATAATCCAGGGTACAATCTGCATCAGGATATTCTTTTTTTAAACGGCTGATGACTTCAAGAGCCAGTTCCTGTTTTGTCATTTGTATGATCGATCCTTTCGATAGAATGATAATATATAAGATTCTCCGAAGAGAAATATTTGCATATAAGGCTGCGCAGCAAAAGCGGATCACGAATATCTGCCGGATCCTTTTGGCTGTACCAGGATGATACCACAGTAACCAGAGAATTACAAGATGGACAGACTGGCAGAAAGTGGGCTGCTTTCTGCCGGTTAATCCCCCCCAGGGGCTTGTTAAAACCCTGACAATTTGATACATTAAACATAACCTATGGGGGTATGGGGAGAGTTAGGAAAACCTTACCAAAACAGGCCCTCACATTATAAAGAAAGCGCGGAGGAATCAACGTGGAAAAACTTCTCGACGAAATCGAATCATACTGGAATACCCGAACAGAAGGGTATTCCGAAGTTAATCATAAAGAGCTTGCAGGAACACAGAAAAATGCCTGGCTGAATCTGCTGACCAGCTATTTTCCAGATAAGCCGAAGGAAGAAATCCGGATCCTGGATATTGGAACAGGCCCTGGATTTTTCCCTGTGATCCTGGCAGAAGCAGGATACAAAGTAGATGCTGTGGACTATACAGAAGGCATGTTGGAAAAAGCAAAGGAGAATGCGGGAGAACTTTGCAGGAATATTCATTTTCAGCGCATGGATGCGCAGAAACTGGAGTTTGCAGACAACACTTTTGATATTGTAATTTCCAGAAACCTCACCTGGAATCTGGAGCATCCGGATATTGCCTACAGTGAATGGACCCGGGTGCTGAAAGTCGGCGGCAGACTTCTGAATTTTGATGCCAACTGGTACGGTTATCTCTACGAAGAAGAGCAGCGGAAAGCTTACGAAAATGACCGCAAAAATGTAGAAAACAACAGTCTGGACGACCACTATCTCTGCACAGATATTGAGCGTATGGAGAAGATCGCCCTGCAGGTTCCGTTATCAAAGATCCGTCGCCCGCAGTGGGATGTGAAGACACTGCGCAGTACAGGACTGATGGGGATCCATACAGATACAGAGATCTGGAAAACAGTCTGGAGCGAGGAGGAGAGACTGAATTACCAGTCTACTCCGATGTTTATGGTAACAGGTGTAAAGCCGGATCACTTCCTGAACCTTCCAGTAGCAGATGGTGAAAAAACAGAAGGTTTTCTTGAGATCGGAGACGGGGAATTTACACTTCCTGCAACCATTATCCGTGGAAAAAATCCGGGAAAAACAGTTCTTGTCACAGCCGGTCTCCACGCAGGAGAATATGTAGGAATCCAGACTTTGATCGAACTTTCAAAGAAGCTGAAACCTGAGAATGTAAACGGTCAGCTGATTCTGGTGAAGGTGCTGAACAGGGAAGATTTTGAGAAGCGTGCAGGAAGCATCAGCTGGGAAGATGGAAAAAATCTGAACCGTGTTTTCCCTGGAAAAAAAGACGGCACAAGAATGGAACGTCTGGCTGCAGCGATCACAGAATCTCTGATCAAAAAAGCAGATTATTACATGGATCTTCACGGCGGCGATGATTACGAGGAACTGACACCTTATGTATATTTTGCAGGCGTGGCAAAACCGGAAGTTGCAGAAGCTTCCCGGAAAATGGCAGAGCAGGTTGATGTCCCATATATGGTACAGTCAAATGTAGGCACAGGCGGTGCATATAATTATGCAGCCAGTGCCCTGGATATTCCGGCAGTTCTGCTGGAGCGCGGCTGTATGGGAACCTGGCAGCGTGAAGAGGTAGATTCCATGCGCCGTGATGTGCGCAATATTCTGTGCAGTATCGGAGCATACAATGGAATCCGTTCCCACAGCACTTATTATCCGCTGAAAATGGACGATGTCCGTTACCAGTGTGCAAGCGTCAACGGCCTCTGGTATCCTGTGAAAAAACCGGGAGATATTATTCATAAGGATGAATTTCTTGGAGAGATCCGCGATTACGAGGGAAATGTTCAGGAAGTCTGCCGTGCAGATATGGACGGTGTGATCCTTTATCAGGTGTCCAGTATTCAGGTTGTGGAAGGCGGCCCTGTGATCACCTACGGAAATATCGTGCGTGAAAAAGATGAGCGGAAGACGAGAATTGCCGAGTACTGGACAAAACGAAGCGACAGTTTCCTGGCGCAGAGACGATCTGAGCTTCACAGCGCACTTGCAGGCAGATGGCTCATTGAGCTTAAGAAACACCTGCCTGGGGAAAAAAATCTCAAGATCCTGGATGTGGGATGCGGAACAGGATTTTTTACCATTCTGCTTGCAAAAGAAGGCCACAATGTAACAGGTATTGATCTGACACCGGATATGATCGCCCATGCAAAAGATCTTGCAGAGGAAGAGAACACAGTCTGCCAGTTTGCAGTGATGGATGCTGAGAATCCGGACTTCCCGGACGAGGAATTCGACGTGATCGTATCCCGCAACCTGACCTGGACTCTGCCGGATGCGGAACACGCTTACCAGGAGTGGTTTCGTGTGCTGAAACCAGGCGGAGTGATGATTAATCTGGATGCAAACTATGGTGCAGCAGATTTTGCAGATACTGCGGACCTTCCAGAAAACCATGCACATCATCAGATCCAGGACGATCTGATGCAGGAATGTGAAGACATCAAACGCCAGCTTCCCATCAGCTCTTTCCTTCGCCCTGCCTGGGATCTGGAAACCCTGGGCCGCATGGGAGTCGAGGAGTTTTCTTTTGACCTGGGAATCAGTAAACGTATTTATATAGAAAAAGATGAGTTTTATAATCCGACCCCGATGTTCCTGATCTTTGCGAAGAAACAGGGGTAGAAATATGCTGAATATCAAACAGATCCAGTATTTTGCAGCCTGTGCCAAGACAGGTTCCTTCAGCCAGGCTGCAGAGCTGCTTTTTACCACCCAGTCCAATGTGAGCAAGGTGATCCGCTCCATGGAAGATGATATGCGGACCCAGCTTTTTGTCCGCCATGCAAAAGGGATTGAGCTGACCCCGGAGGGGGAGCGGGCATATATCCATGTGCAAAAGATCCTGGAAAATATGGATGAACTGGAAATGCAGCAGCAGCCTCTTGCAAAAAGCAGCCTCAGCGTATGTTTCCATCCAAGTTCCTGGTTTGCGGATACTTTTGTAAAATACTATGAAACACACAAAAAGGATGATCTCCATTATCAGGTTTATGCAGCAGATACACATGAGATCGTCAGAAGGGTGAAATCGCGCCAGGATGATATAGGTTTCGCTTATGTGATGCAGAATCAGCTGGCAGCTTTCCAGTATTTTCTGTCGAGGAATTACCTGGAATTTGAGTCACTGACTGAGACGGATGTAAATATATATACCGGGAAAAATGATTCAGCGTCAGAGGTGGGAGATTTTAAGATGTCCCAGCTGAGACTGATCCAGAGATTCCCGGATGAGTTTTCACCGGATAATTACCGGAATCTTGTGGAGGAAAACGGGCATTCCGCAGTGGAAGCAGAGACCGTAGTAGTGACCAACAGTGACTATATCGTAGAACGTCTTCTGGGTTCCGGTGAGCTGTGCAATATAAGTGGAGCAGATCTTTCCGGCCGCGATCCCGGATATTCCAAAGTGAAGTATACGTTTCCGGGAGAAGGCCAGAGACTTGTCTATGGATGTATCAGCAGAAGAGGTGAGGCACTCAGTGACCAGGGAAAGGACTTCCTGGAATTTATAAAGGGGAGATTTTGACTGAATGCGAATCGCGAATATTCGCCTGATATTTTATAAGTCGCAGTAAATATGAATAAAGAAAAAGACCAGTCGGTATTTTTTTTGCACAGAACAAGATTCTGCTGCAGAAAGATGCCGGCTGTTTTACGTTTAACTGTATGGAACAGGAAAACTGGAATGCACATCTATGCCAAACCCGACTGCCCCAATATCCCCGTACCGGGGTTGTGACAAAGCAGAAGGATTGTTAAAATTTACTAAACGTATAATGCGCGGAAAGGAAAATAATGAGAAGATATATTTTTAAAAGACTTCTGCAGCTGATCCCGCTCCTGATCGGGATCACATTTCTGTCTTTTGCCATGATGCGGCTGGCAGGCGGAGATGCAGTGACATATATGTATGAAAATGCAGGTACTGCAGTATCTCAGGAAGTTATTGACAATGCAAAAGCGGAATATGGTCTTGATAAGCCGTTTCTCATTCAATATGCAAACTGGTTTGCAGGGATGGTCACAGGCGATATGGGAGAGAGCTATGTTTCCCACAGAGATGTTTACGAAACATTCACTTCAAAGCTTCCGGCAACGATCATGCTGACGTTGTCATCCATTATTCTTACGGTTCTTCTTGCTGTTCCCCTTGGAATCTTATCAGCGATGAGACATAATAAATGGATCGATTATGTGATCCGGTTTCTGAGTTTTGTCGGAAATTCCATGCCGAACTTTTTTGCAGCAATGGTTCTGATGTATTTTCTGTCTGTTAAACTGGGAATTCTGCCGGTAGTGACGAATTCCGATCTTGGACAGAGCATTATTCTGCCTACACTGACACTGGCTATTTCCATGGCTGCCAAGTATACAAGGCAGGTACGTGCCACGGTTCTGGAAGAGCTGAACAAGCCTT
The DNA here is from genome assembly GCA_963598855.1 of Eggerthellaceae bacterium. GTDB lineage: Bacteria > Bacillota > Clostridia > Lachnospirales > Lachnospiraceae > Blautia_A. Next base: position 7,221 of record CAVBVT010000006.1, on the reverse strand, counting down.
ATGTAATGGGAGCGAAGGCACGGGGAATCAGGGGAAGTGTGATCATATGGAAAAGTGTTATGAAAGCTTCCATGCTGACGGTCATTACGCTTCTGGCCTTGTCCATCGGAAATCTTCTGGGAGGAACTGCTATCGTAGAGAACATTTTTATGTGGGACGGAGTTGGAAAACTGGCTGTAGATGCTATTAATATGCGTGATTATCCCATTATACAGGCTTATGTGGCATGGATGGCAGTTATCTATGTGCTGGTAAATCTGGTGACAGATATCGTTTACCACTATCTTGATCCGAGAGTAAGACTTGGAGGTGACAGGGCATGAGCGGAGAAAAGAAGATAACTGTCCGGAAACAGAAGATCAGGAAAAATCATACCAGGGCCAAACTGATATTTTTTTTGATACTGGCTGCATTGCTTTTGCTGATCGCAGCGTTTGCGAAATACCTTTGTCCCTATGATCCTTATGCACAGGATCTGACACTGGCACAGAAAGCACCCTGTCCGGAGCATCTTCTGGGAACAGACCGATATGGAAGAGATATGCTTTCGAGGGTGATCGTAGGAAGTACTGCAAGTATTTACGGAACATTGATCCTGGTAGCTGTGATCACAGTTGTTGGAACTGCGATCGGAATTTTGTGCGGATGGAGAGGCGGAAAAACAGATGCAGTTCTTATGCGTATTTCCGATCTTTTTCTTGCATTTCCGGGACTTGTTTTTGCGCTGGCAGTAGCTGCTGTACTGGGAGGAGGAATCCAGAATGCGATCATCGCCCTGGCTGTGATCAGCTGGCCGAAATATGCAAGACTTTCCAGAGGACTGACAATGACGCAGAAAGATTCGCCGTATCTGATGGCAGCGAAGCTTTCCGGCAGCAGTACAGGAAAACTTCTGATGAAACATATTTTGCCCAATATTGCAGGCCCGGTTCTGGTTACGGCAGTTCTTGATATCGGAACCATGATGATGGAACTTGCAGGACTTTCTTTCCTGGGACTTGGAGTGAAGCCGCCAATGGCTGAGTGGGGAAGTATGATCAATGACGGAAGAAGTATGCTGCAGATCGCACCGTGGATGGTGCTGGCTCCAGGAGCAGCGATTTTTATTACAGTTATGATATTTAATCTGCTTGGGGATACAGTCCGGGATTATATGGATCCAAAAGAACGGAACAGAGGGAAATGATATCAGAGTAAAAGAAAGAGAGAAAAATATGAAGAAAAAAATACTGGCGGCGGCACTTGCTGCAATGATGGTCATGGGTATGACAGGAGTGTCTGCAAATGCGAAAAGTAAAGATAAAGACAAGGCAGAAGGGACAACTTTTGTTTACGGAACAACCGGATACAGTGAGGAGATGGGAGATGCAGGCCTGAATCCTCATGATAATTATTCCGGCTGGAGCTGCCTGCGCTATGGTGTAGGGGAGACTTTGTTTAAATACAATGACAACATGGAGATCGAGCCGTGGCTTGCTACAGATTATGAATTTACAGATGATAATACTGTGAAAATTACGCTTCGTGATGGGGTGAAATTTTCCAGCGGCAGAGATATGGATGGAGAAGCAGTGAAAGAATGTCTGGATGATCTGATCGCGAATCATGACCGGGCACCGTCTGATATGAAGATCGATAAGATTGAGGCAGATGGAATGACTGTGACGATCCATACATCAGAAGCCTGTCCTGCAATCATCAATTATCTTGGAGATCCGTATGGAGCCATTATAGATATGGACTATGGCGTGCAGGGAGAAGGCGGTTCTGCCAATGTTGCCGGTACAGGACCATTTATTGCAACAGAAGTTTCTCCTACAGAAATTAAACTGGTGAAGAATGACAATTACTGGGGTGGAGAAGTAAAGACAGATAATGTGATCGTGAAATCTTTTTCTGACGGAAGTGCGCTGACAGCTGCTCTGCAGACAGGAGATATCCAGGGAACTTACGGTCTTCAGTATGACAATTATACTTTGTTTGACGGAAATCCGGATTATCAGATCAGTTCCGTTGCAACAAGCCGCTGCTTTTTCGGCCAGTTTAATATGGAATCTGAGCTGATGCAGGATAAGAATGTAAGGGAAGCCATAGAGATGGGAATTGATAAAGAAGGCTTCTGCAGTGTGATCATGGAGAATCGCGGCGTTCCGGCAGTGGGAGCTTTTCCGGGCAGCTTTTCTTATGGGAATGATGCGGTGAAGGCACCGTCCTATGATCCGGAAGCGGCTAAAAAACTTCTTGAGGAATCCGGATGGAAGGATACAGACGGCGATGGATATGCAGATAAGGATGGAAAAAAACTTTCTATCACATGGCTGACTTACCCGACACGTCTGGAACAGCCGAAGCTTGCTGAATATGCACAGTCCACTTTAAAGGACATTGGAATTGAGGTAAATGTAAACAATACAGCGGATCATGCAACTTATGCGAAGAGTGGAGATTTTGACGTATATGTAAGCTCTCTTACAACTGCACCGACCGGCGATCCGGAGTACTTTTTCACAAGCACAGTTGTATCCGGGGCAGCCAAGAATTATGGCAAATACAGCAACTCCAGTCTGGATGATATCATAACAAAAATGCATGAGACATTTGATGCAGATGAGAGAGGAAAACTTGCCATTGAAGCACAGCAGACAATCCTTGATGATGATGCGTATTTCTTTGTTTCTCATCTGAATATGGGCCTGGTGTCAAAATCAAATGTGTCAGGGCTGGCTGCACATCCTTGTGATTATTATGAGATCACGGCGGATCTGGAAGTGAAATAACAGTTGGGAGATTTTGGATGGAATCATTGCTGAAACTTGATCATGTAACAATCTGTTATAATGGAGAACCTGTTGTACAGGATATAAATCTGGAACTGAATAAAGGAGAGATCCTTGGAGTGGTAGGGGAATCCGGAAGCGGAAAAAGTACCATCATTAAAGCTGTTATGGGACTTCTGGGAAAAGAAGGAATGGTTACAGAAGGCGATATCTGGTATAGGGGAAGGAATGTAGTAGATATGCCGGAAAAAGAACTTCGAATGCTTCTGGGAACGGAGATAGCCATGGTTTTTCAGGATTCCGGTGCTGCACTTTGCCCGATCCGTACAGTTGGCGAGCAGATTTATGAAAGTATGCGGGAGCATGAAAAGATCAGCCGCAGGGAATGTGAAGAATGCGCAATAGAAATGCTGGCAAAGATCGGACTGAAAGATGGCAGGCGTGTCCTGAAGAGCTATCCTTTTGAACTGTCCGGCGGTATGAACCAGCGTGTGGGAATCTGTATTTCCATGCTGCAGCATCCATCTCTTCTGCTTGCAGATGAACCTACCAGCGCACTTGATGTGATCGTGCAGAAACAGGTTGTTGAAGAAATGCTGCTTCTGCGCCGTGAATATCATACAGCTATGGTTATCGTTACTCATAACATTGGAGTTGTTGGAAAAATGGCAGATAAGGTTCTGGTGCTGAAAAATGGTAAAGTGATGGAATACGGAGACACCCGGCAGATATTGGATGATCCGCAGGATCCTTATACAAAAGAGCTTATGAGATCTGTGCCACGTCTGAACAGAGGTAAGCAGGGAAGTGTTTGTACAGGCTGAAACAAGGAATGGAGAAAAAAGTGGCAGAATATATTCTGGAAGTACGTCATTTAAAGAAGAATTTTATATCAGGGAAAAAATCCTTTACAGCTGTGGAAGATGTGAGCTTTTTTCTGAAGCAGGGAGAATGCCTGGGGATTGTAGGAGAGTCCGGATCAGGAAAAAGTACGGTTGCGAAGATGATCACGCATCTGACGGAACTGACTGACGGAGAGATTTTTCTCCTGGGAAAAAATATCACACATGTAAAAGGAAAAGAACTGAGGGAAACGTACAGGGAGATGCAGATGGTTTTCCAGACACCGGGAGAATCTTTTGACCCAAGATGTACTCTTGGGGATGGAATCGGGGAAAGTCTGCGAAATATGGGGATAAGTAAGAAAGAAACCAGAAAGCGTGTGGAAAATCTTCTTATTAAATATGGGCTGAGTGCAGATTATGCAGACCGGTATCCCCATCAGGTCAGCGGCGGGGAATGCCAGAGAGCGGCCATTGCAAGAGCCCTGGCTGTGGAGCCGAAAATTCTGATCTGTGATGAGGCGACCAGTGCTCTGGATGTGACTGTGCAGAAGCAGATCATGGATCTTCTGATAAAGCTGAAAAAAGAAAAAAATCTGTCATTTATTTTTATCTGCCATGACCTGGCACTGGTTCAGATGTTCTGCGACCGGGTGATCGTGATGCACGACGGACATGTAGAGGAAGAAGGAACACCGGAGGAGATCATTGAGAGGCCGGAGACGGAGTATACGAAGAGGTTGATCGAGTCGGTGTTGTGAGGAGTCAGATATAAGGCATCCGATAAATGTAATGAAGCTATTTACTTTACCTTGAGAACGGTATAATTGCGATGGAGAAAGAATAATTCTGGCAAAGAAATGGAGTCTTGGGAATTGGATTACCCGAGGCTTTATTTTTACAGAAAAGCTCCAGGTTGCACGTTGACGCACTTTCAATCAGCCGATATAATTAAGAAAGAATCGAAACCGGACATAACAGAAGACAGGATTTTTGCTGTTCGGATCACAGATCATAAATACTGCAGCAATGACAGCAGATAATTTCAGGAGGAATATATAAATGGCAGAGAATTTACAGATCAGACTGGCGCAGCCAGAGGAAGCAGACAGACTGGCCGAGATCGAGGCAATCTGTTTCCCGCCGGCAGAAGCAGCAAGCCATGAGGACGTAGTGAAGCGTATGGGAGCATTCCCGGAGAATTTTGTAGTAGCAGTGAAAGATGACAGGATCGTAGGATTTATCAACGGAGGAACCACAGATAAACCAGTACTTCCGGATGAACTTTATCACGACATCACGCTTCACAAAAAAGACGGAGAGATCCAGACTGTATTCGGTCTGAACGTGATCCCGGAATACCGCCATCAGGGAATTGCAGGAGAACTTGTGGAATACTTCAAGGATCTGGCGAAAGAACGTGGAAAAAAAGCTCTCATTCTTACCTGCAAGGAGCATATGATCCCGTTTTATGAAAGCCACGGACTGAAGAAACTGGGAGTTGCAGATTCCTGCCACGGAGGAGCCACCTGGTACGATATGCAGATCTGGTTTTGAGAAATAATAAGATAACCTGAGAGAAAAATCTGCTAAGAATGCAGCAGATAAAACAGAAAACCAGAGGAAAAAATAAATGAGAATACGAATGTACAATGTAGGATTCGGAGACTGTTTCTGCATCCGCGACAGAAAAAGCAGCCTGCTTGTGGATTTTGGTGCAGCCAACAGTAAGATCGAGGGAAGACCGCGAAGAGAAGTTTTTGACGTGATTATCTCAGACCTTACCACCATCAGCAGGAAAAATCTTCTTCTTACGCATTTTCATCCGGATCACGTGTCCGGCCTTCTTTATATGATGCGCTACAGAAGAGACGCCTACGAATTTGAAAAAATCTATCTTCCGGATGTATTTTCTGATCCGGAAATGAAATACACGCTGACATTGCTTCTCCTTGCAGATGTCACCAAAAAAGCCAGCTTACCTGGAAGACGTGTCAGCCTTTTTGCCCTGGCAGAAGCACTCTGTGCCAGAAAAGTAAAGATCGATCTCCTGTCAAGAGGATCAGAGTTTGAAGGGAAATATACAGCCCTCTGGCCGGATGTGAAAACGGTGAGCAAAGAAACGGAAGATGTATTTGATTCGCTTATTGAAGACAATGAGAAAGCTATGACGGAACTTGTGAATATCGCAGAGGAAGTGCGGCAGCTGTTTATGTCTATGAGTGTGGAAGAAGATGGGGCAGACGCAGATTTAGGAGCTGGGATAGAAGTTGTAAATGCAGTTGGAAATCCGACAGATAGCGATAAGACAGAAAGTGTGCAGAGCAATAATGGTACACAGGAGTATACGCAGGCGAAACTGAAATTTGAGAGCGAAATGGGTGCGAATGGATTTGTACAGGCATATGCCGTGAATGGAACAGCTGGAACTGCAACTGAAAGCGCGACAGGAATGGGAGCAAAATCAGCTGAGCAGGAAGATACCGAGAATTCGCAAAAAGAAATTCAGTGCCGTCTGAAACCAGAGAGATTAGAAAAGAAATTCCGCGAGCTTCAGGCCACACCGGAATTTCAGGCACTTCTGGAATATGCAGAAAAACAGGGATCTCTCCTTCGCCAGTTCCGCCACAAGATCAGCCTTGCATTCCAGAATACAAGAGATGGCGAGCTGAATCTTCTGTTTACCGGAGATGTGCAACCCCAGTATATGAAGATGATCGTAGAAGATTACGATGGAAAGATCCCACTCCACGAGCATTACTGGTGCATTAAGGTACCCCATCACGGAACAGAATCACACTTTTTTGATTTTAGCAGATTTTCCCCGGAAAATATGATGATCCCAAATGGAGCCTATTACGACAACAGCAAAAAGAAATCCAAAAACCAGCGAACTTCCATGCAGTATGGCGGTCTGTTTTACATCAATGATGCCCACATGTACTGCTCCAACTGTGACTGCTGCGACAGCTATGAAAATGGCTGTTCCTGCCGTGAATATGATGTGATTTCACCATCTTATTACAAAGACATCTGAGATACAAAAGTTCTCTTTTAGAGAAAAATAAATCTCTTAAAGATGATTTCCAACATTCGATTATCCACGTATCCTGTTGAAAAAAGGAGATGGATTACGAATGAGGGACGGATTATTAGGAGATACGATCCGCAAAGCACGAATGGATAACAAGATGACCCAGGAACAGCTTGCAGAAGCGATCAATATCAGCCCTACACATATGAAACACATCGAAAGTGAACATCGGAAACCATCAGTGGAAGTACTCTTTTTACTGGCTGATGTCTTAAACTTTTCCATGGACGCTATGCTTATGGAAGAACAGTCCGACGAACACGCGAAGCGCGTAAATGAAATGAATCTCATGATGAACAAATGCACAGACGAAGAATTGGATGTATTTCTGGCAGCATTGCGTGAGATGATGAAACATAAGCGGTAGGAGTAAAAATTAATAAAGACAAAGATGAGAAAAGCCACGGCAATTTTCCAAATGCGGAGATTGTCGTGGCTTTTTGTGCCTGTTTTCAGGTAAGAGAAGCTATTTTTTGCCGGATAAAAGATTCTGTTTCTTCCGGGGAGA
>CAVBVT010000005.1:0-44317 GCA_963598855.1 Eggerthellaceae bacterium | reverse complement strand
CCTGAATACAGTCGATCATCCATTTCAGTGTTTCAACTTCCTCTGCTTCCGGAACAGATGCACAGCAGTCGATAAATGTTGCTCCGGCTTCTGCCTGTTTTCTTGCACGGTCTTTGATAAACTCCGCATCTCTTTTTGCAATGGCTTCTGCAACAGAAGGAATGGAACCGTTGATCTTTTCTCCAATAATAATCATTTTTTTCTTCCTCCCTATTCGTAGATCTTGGTTGCTTCGTCAAACAGTGCCTTGATATTGCTTGGCGGAACATCCGGCTGTAATCCCTCATGACTTGGGGATACGATAAGTCCGGTCGGGAAATAAGAACGAAGCTCTTTAACTTTTGCTGCTACTTCTTCCGGTGTTCCATTTGGAAGAAGATCCTGTGTATCAACACCGCCGCAGAAAGAAATCTTTCCGTCGAATTTGTCTTTCAGATTTGCAGGATCCATACCTGCTGCCAGTGCCTGGATCGGATGGATAACATCAACACCAGCCTCAATAAGAAGCGGAATAGCTTCAACAATAGATCCGCAGGAATGATATACAACTTTTACGCCATAGCTATGTGCCAGGTCGATGAGTTTCTTTGCTCCAGGGATAACGAACTCGCTGATAAGAGCCGGGCTGATCATCAGGCCTCTCTGGCTTCCTACATCATCACCGATGAGGATTGCCTGTACTTTACCTTTTGTTGCCTCAAGGAAGATCTTCAGGGCTTTCAGGTAGAAGTCTACGATATGATCATCTACATAATGTACCATCTCAGGCTCTGCAACCATGTTCATAAGGCATGTCTGCATTCCGAATGCAGCGCAGGTATCCTGGAAGTGGCAGGCCCAGAGCATACCCATAACTACTTTATCATCTGGTGCCTCATCAACAAGACGGCGGCACTCTTCAGGATCGATATAAAGCTCCGGATCCGGCCATGGGAAGTTTACTGCTTCCACATCCTCAAGATCCTCACACTGTGCAAAGCATCCGTCTGCTGTCAGTGTTCTGTGCTCTGTATCTACGTTGCTTCCGTTCATATACCAGTCAAATGCTGCGAAGATCGCGGAGCATGTCGGGGATTTGTACGGGATCTCTACTGCGTAGAAATCATCTCCGCATACTTTTTTCAGTTCTTTGATATTGTCTACATGATAGTAATCGCAAAGTGCCGGAACTGCTTCCGGTGTCGGGTCTCCAAGCCAGCAGGCTGGTCTGTCTACCGGTTTTCTCTCTACTGTTGCAATAAATCTTTCTCTACTGTTCATGTTTCTTTTCCTCCATATCTATTGCTTTTACTTATTAGTCCAGGTGATAAATTTCTTCCATATCTGACCAGAATTCGCCTTCTGCTCTGTCAGGAAGGGGTGACATCAGCGGTTTTACAACGTCCCACCATTTCTGTGTTGCCGGATCTGCTGCCATCTTTGCCATATCTGCATCGAAATCTTCGCCTTCATATTCAAAATATGTAAAAAGATATTCGCCTCTGCTGTAGATGGAATAATTTTTCAGGCCGCATTCTTTGATCATTTCGTTTACGCCCGGCATTGGATTTGCATGCCATTTTTTATACTCGGCAAGCTTTTCCGGTTTTACTTTGATTACCTGTCCGAATCTTGTTTTCATACTTTCACCCTTTCCCTGCTGTTTCCAGTTTACAGTTCTTACATTCCGTTCTTTATGAAAATCATTATAAAAAAAGCCGGTAAAAATATGAATTCAATATTTTCATCGGTTTAGTCCTTTTTTTCATATAAAAAATCTGAACATGTAAAAAATGCACCTGCTCTGATCAATGTAACTATTGAATAAAAACAGGAATGTATTATACTGGAATCATACTCAGACAATGGGAAAATCAAAGAATTTACAGGGAGGTTTTTTATTATGGAATACAGACGTTTTGGAAACACGATCTATCTTAGACTTGATCCGAAAGAAGAGATCCTGGAAGAGATTGGCAAGGTTGCAGAGAAAGAAAACATCCGCCTTGCTCAGGTAGCAGGAATTGGTGCGATCAATGATTTTACAGCTGGTGTTTACAACACGGTAACGAAAGAATATCATTCACTCCGTTTCCAGGGTGCTTATGAGATTGTTTCTCTTACAGGTACTGTTACACGTAAAGACGGCGAAGTTTATCTTCATCTTCACATCGCAGCCGGAGACGAGGAAGGCCTTGTACACGGCGGCCATCTAAACCGCGCAATCATCAGTGCTACCGGCGAGATCCAGATCCAGATCATTGACGGCGAGATTGGCCGTGAGTTCAGCGAGGAGATCGGGCTGAATCTGTTTAAGTTCTGATCCGGCCAGATGGAGTAAAAAGGGTGAGACCGCACAGCATAATGCTGTCAGCTCACCCTTTTCTTTATTTCGAAGAACTATACAGGCAGATCACACATACCTGTTCCCTCGATTTTTTATTTTCTTCACACTGCTGAAAAGTTGCCCCCAGTAAATGTATATGACGAAACAGCACAACTTGCCCGAAATTCTGTATATCGAAGATTACTACAACAATCGAACCCCCCCTGCCCCATATAGGTCACCGTCTCCGGAATAAGTACAGATATTACATTCGTAAGAGCAAACGCATTCCATTTATGTTACGCACAGAAGTGGGGAATTTAACAGCTTTCGACAGAGGTTCTGATTCTGCATTGCATTCTTCATTCACATTGACAAATTTCTTCTTTGTGATATACTTTGATAATAAAATTATTTTACGTTAAAAATTATTACAAAAATGCAAGTGAATGCGAGGATTCGATTAATATGAAGAATTTAAAAATAGGAGAAAAACTCACAAGATTTCCCCTGATCCAGGGTGGAATGGGTGTAGGCATCAGCCTTGGCCGTCTGGCCGGCACCGTTGCAAAAGAAGGGGGGATTGGAATTATCTCCACTGCCCAGATCGGCTACAGGGAAAAAGATTTCGACCAGAATACAGCGGAAGCTAACCAACGTGCTATCCTTTCCGAAATGAAAAAAGCCCGGGCAATTTCCCCGGACGGTATCATTGGATACAACATCATGGTTGCACTGAAGGAATATGCTTCCCACGTAAAAGCCGCTGTCCAGGCAGGTGCAGATCTCATCATCTCCGGCGCAGGACTTCCCACGGAACTTCCTGCTCTTGTCAGCGGAAGCAGGACAAAGATCGCGCCTATTGTCTCAACGGACAAATCTGCCAAAGTTATCCTGAAATACTGGGAAAGAAAGTATAAACGGACTGCAGACCTGGTTGTGATCGAAGGACCCCAGGCCGGCGGCCATCTGGGATTCCATAAAGAAGAGCTGGACTCCTACACATCGGAAACTTATGCGGATGAAATCCGGAAGATCATCCAGACTGTAAAAAATTATGCTTCGAAATTTGGCACAGAGATTCCCGTTGTAGCTGCCGGCGGCATCGCCACTCATGAGGATGTAAAACGTGTCCTTGAACTTGGTGTTGACGGCGTTCAGGTTGCAACCCGATTCATCACAACAGAAGAATGCGACGCAGACATTCATCTGAAAGAAGCCCTAGTCCATGCCACAAAAGATGATATTGCCATCGTAAAAAGCCCGGTAGGAATGCCTGGACGTGCCATCATGAATCCCTTCATGCAGCATGTCATGAATGGAGAAAAAATTCCCCACAGTCCCTGTCATCGCTGCCTGGCTAAATGCTCTCCCGGCGAAATTCCCTACTGCATCACAGATAAGCTGATCGCCGCTGTGAAAGGAGATGTAGAAAACGGGCTGCTGTTCTGCGGTGCGAAGGCTTATATGGCGGATAAGATCGAGACTGTGCATGATGTGATCGCAGATTTGTTTGGTACAAATTTGATTCAATAAAAAAAATCCGGCCCTGTAATGAGTCGGATCTTTTTGATATCTCTTCATGCGGAAATTTATCTTCTTCCGCAGCACTTCTTATATTTCTTACCGCTTCCGCACGGACACGGATCATTCGGGTAAATTTTTCTTGTGGATGCAGGCTGCATTGGTGCTGCTGTCGGCACAAAACTGTTCGGCATTGCTGTATGCGGCTTGCCTGTGGCAAACGGCCATACTGCTCCGGAAATCTCATTCGGTGTGTAGCCGCGGAATTCCAGCATTCTTGTGTTGTTGTTTGCATCCATGATCAGCTTTGTAAATTTCTCAAGCTGCTCATCATTAAACTGGATTCCCTTCTGGCCCAGATTCTCCATGATCGCTGACATTCTGCCATCCATAGAGCACTCTTTGTAAATGAAGAAAAGTGCCTGATCTTTCACAGCATCAGAAACTTTCATTTCATCCATAAGGAATTTGCCCAGTTTCTGGTAAGAAACAGATCTGGTCGGATACCCGTTCTTCGCATAATCCAGAACTTCATCTACTGACGGAATATAGAATTTTCTTCCGCCCTGACGTCTCTCGATATCTTTGTAAATGTTATTGATAAGCGCAGATTTCAGGATCAGCTGATCATCTACAAGCTGACAGATGCAGGCTTTCTCCGGGATTTCATGATAAAGCTCAATGAACTTCTCATATCCGATATCAAAACCTTTCCTCTGGCTGAACATCTGATATACAGTCTTAGCCGGTGCAGATACATACAGATAACTTACCATAACGAAACAATCTCTCATCCAGTTAACCTGGCTGCGCAGTGTCTGGAATTCCGGTGTGTTGATCTCACTGTAAGCTGCTGCAACTTCTGCAGGAACTTCTGCATAATCATCACTGTAGGATACAAGATAGCCCATATCGTTCAGCCACTGTAAAGTATCCCACTCGCCCTCTGCAACGTGGAAGCATTTTCTCTGAACTGCTGACTCAAAAGCAAGTACTTCCTGATCATCTGCTACAAGGAAGTTCGCTTTCATAACTTCCGGTTTCAGAACCTCTGCTGAAACTTTTGCAGCGATCTCTTCCTGATCCATTCCTTTGCAGTGAAGTCCAAGTTCACCTGCAATACTGAGAAGATCTTCTTTTCTGTAGGACATAAGGAAATCTTTTACAGTAGGATTTCTTCTGCTTCCTGCCAGCGCTTCTGCTGTCTCGGCCGCTTCTGCAGCGCGGGCAGCCGCCTCTACCACTGCAGCAACATCTTCAGCTGTTTTCGAAGCCTCTTCATTCTCAGCTGCAATGTTTTCTTCCTCAGGTGCCTCTGTCCAGTACGGATCAACCTCACCTTTCACTTCTTTTATAACAGAAACAGCGGCTGTGCCCTCTTCTTTTTTCTCAATATCCACTCTGTACTCCGGAACTTCCTTGTCAGCACCGTACTGGCGGAAAGTAAACCATTTCTCGGAATCCATAAGCTCTGCAGTCTCTGTCTCACCTGCATTTAATAATGTGAAATTATTCTTCGCTTCTCCATCACCGTTCTCACGGATCTGTACTTTTTTCTGAAAAAATTCAATCTCATATGGGCTGCCTGCCGGATACTGAACCAGATTCTCAAGCATGGCTGCCATCTTTGCAAATGTAACGTCAGCCGCAACAGTACAGCGTCTCCATACCGGCGGTTTCGTTCCTTTTCTTGTAATTTTTAACTGATAAAACATTGTGTGTTCCTCTCCTGTAAATATATGCCGGATCAGGAGTCATCTAAGGCTCCCGACCCGGCGTAAGCAACTTCCACTATGTTATACAAAAACAGGGAAAATGTCAATATTTCGTGTCAAACCGTGTCACCACCATATGTATCACATACGGCACCAGGATTACTGGAATGGCGAGGTAGGCGAGGATACTGTAGGCTTTCTGGATCAGAGTGAGAAGTCCGAACTGCGCGATCCCGAAATCCACGATACAGCAGATCACCGCCGCAGCGATTTCCCTGGCTGCCGGACCCCGATGAACAGATGTCAGATTGTCTGATTTAAAATCCGCACTTCCGCGATCGCTGCCTTTCTGCATTTTCTCCAGGCCGCTGCAGATCCTTTTTACCATAGCTGCAACCATATTTACAGCTGTGGAAACTGCTCCCAGAATGATCAGCACGGAGATCAGCGGTGTCATAAATGCTTTTCCAACGCCATTCTGTACCATAAACAAAGTCGGTACACTCTGCTGTGCCATCTCCGGCTTTCCGCTGACTGTGAGAATTCCAAGAACCACCATGATCATCATAGCTGCATTGATCACAAAACCAATTCCCATACTTTTCGCCGCATCACCAGGCTTCTGGAAAGATTTTGCGTGCTGGACAAACACCGCGATATTTGCCAGCTGAAAAGTTCCGTAAATAAAAGCAGAATACAACGCTTTTCCAAACGGCAGCTGCTCACTCTTCATCGTCTGCACTGCTGCCGCAATTTCATGGCTTCCCACAAAAATATTGGGAATATACACGATCAGAAGCCCTGCAATAATACAGATGGATAGCACGGACGCCACTTTCCGCACCAGATCTGTTCCAAAGATCGCCACAACAAAAATAAAAATACCAATGATCAAAGTACACACCAGATACGGCAGTCCTGTCAGCGCACTTAACGTTGCGCCACCTGTCGCAAAAGCCACGGCAGGGGCCACGCACATTACGCAGATATATAAGATCTCAAACAAATTGGAAAATACCGGCGCGAATTTTCCATAAAAAGCATTGTTATAAGACCGGTAATCATACACCTCATGTTTTCTGGCAAAGCGCAGGCTGTAGGCAAAAAACACTGCATTGTAGGCCATTGCAACAGCCGGCATAAACAAACACCAGACTCCGTACCGCACATAATAACTGTAAATCTGCGCGCCCGAGGCAAAACCTCCTCCAAAATGGGTGGTAAACCACACAAAGGCCACGCCCCAGATGATCATCCCTGTGTTACTCTTTTTTTCCATAAAATCCGAAACTCCTCTCCTGTACTGACTCACACATGATCCACCTGCATTTCAGCACTTTATGATCCGCAACAGGCTCTGTCATGCAGATACTGTCAGATACCACTCTGTCTCTTCGCATTTAACCGCTCCATCGCTTCCACCAGCATCTCCTTTGTAACTTTATAAGGATAATGCTTCACATCCGACATCTCCGGGATCCGGTTCATGCTTTCTTCCCACTGAGCTTCCGTAATCTCGATCTCCTCCAGGGAAACCGGCAGGTGGATCTCCCGGTTCAGCTCATAGATCTTTTCAAACTCCTCATATTCATGATCCACAAGCAAAGCCAGCAGCACACCAAATCCCACAACCTCTCCGTGAAGATGGTGCTTTTCAATTACCGGATAACTTGTCAGCGCATAAAACACCGCATGAGCCAGACCGCTGTTATAATCCGGAGTAAAATCCTTGGTCAGGAAAATCGACGCAATACCCGTTGTCACCACGATGGCCAGAACTACCTGTTCCACCTCATAAGTACAAAGCCCTTTCTCATGATCCGCAAAAGCCTTTGCCCCGTACTGAAGAAGCGGATCGCGGCACATCCTGCTCACTGCCACGCCAACAGAGGTAAAATGCTCCAGCCTTTCATCCCTGGAAGAAATGGTCGCCTCATAATATTTCGCATAGGTATCGCCAATTCCCGCCCACATATATTTCGCCGGTGCCTTGGCAATGATCTCCGTATCAATAAAGGCATGCATGGCCGGGCGCACAAAAAAGTTTGGCTTCAGAAACGTTCCGTCATCGTTATACATAATAGAAACCGAAGTGCAGGCAGAACAGTTGGACGCAATCGTCGGAAAGGTAAACACCGGCTTGTCATCGGTAATACAAAGGCACTTCACCGTATCCAGTGCTTTTCCGCCGCCTACACCAAACACCATATCTGCTTCCTGATAAACCGGCATCGCCCGGAGTCTGTCCACAGTCTTATAGGTACAGTCTTTTCCAAAAATCTCTTTTCCAATGATCTGAAGATTGGTTTTCTCCACATAAGAACGGATCTTTTCGTAGGCCGCATCCAGGGCCTTCTCACCGCCGATCACAAGAACTGTTTTTCCATAAGACTCGCATACCGGCCCGATCTTGTCATAAATCTTATCGCCAATGGAATAACTTGGCAGATGCACCTCATAATTTTCCAGCTTCATTATCGTTTCCTCCTGTAAAAAACATTTCAGATATCTGCTGAGCCGTCCCAACAGACAGCTCTCCATAACACAAAAAAGACGTACAGATGCCCTGCATACATACGCCTTTGTATTCGGTTTTTATAGTAACATGAAGCATTGATGATGTAAAGTTATTTCCAGGTAAGCTTTCTCTCCCACAGACGGCGTAGCACTGTCTGTTCTGAACTTTTTATCCTCCACAAACACACGGCTTCGATCTGTACAGATACGTCCCAGAACCATGTAATACCTTCCATCTTCTTCCCACACCTTGGGATCTCTGGTGTCCACAGCATCTGCAATCTCCGGATCACGGATAACCGGAATGATCTGTATCTGATAAATCCGTGGAACATGAACACAGACATTGCCATGGAAAAACCAGTATGCATAAAGATCAGTGTGATCCTGTGGTTCAGCACATTTAAAGTACCTCCGTAAATACTGTCCTGTCATTTTGCGCGAAACCTGTTAAGTAACCGGTTACTTTTTGGTTGTATATCTATTTTTTCTTTGTTATACTGTAGGATAGAAATTGAACTTAAAGCGGAAGTGAGAGATCCGCTTTTCATTTACAGTAGAAAAGAGACTTATTATGGGAAAGAAACAGAACGTCACCTTCAGTGACATTGCCAGATTTACCAATTTTTCAAAAACAACGATTTCACGATATTTTAACAATCCGGATTCTCTTACTGTAGAAAATCAAAAGATCATTTCCGACGCTCTGGTGAAACTGAATTACCAGGAGAATAAAGTCGCCCGGATCCTTGCCAACGGAAAAACAGAATTCGTGGGAATCATCATCCCGAATCTTTACCTGCATTACTATTCCGAAATTTTGAACCAGATTCTTCTCTCTTATGAGAAATATGGTTATAAATTTCTTATTTTTATTGGTAATGAGAACGAAGACACCGAGTGCCAGTATATTCAGGAACTTCTGGCCTATAAGATCGAGGGACTGATCATTCTCAGCCATACCATTCCATCCAGAGAACTTTCAGACCTTCATATCCCAGTGGTCGCCATTGAGCGTGAAGATCAGTTTATTTCCAGTGTCAATACCGATAACTACGCAGGTGCTCTCCAGGCCATGAAACTTCTGGACGAACATAATTGTGAGATCATGCTGCACATCAACACACCTACTTTGGAAACAACTCCTGCCTACGGTCGTATCCGGGGATTTCAGGATTACTGTGGGAAACATGCTCTTGATTCGGAAATGTTTATCCAGAACCTTGGAAACAACTACGAAGAAACACAGGCAGAACTGCAGAAGATCCTGGCTGTTATCGAAAACAAATATAAAGAGAAACGAAAAGGAATCTTTGTTTCCAACGATACTTATGCCAATATACTTCTGAATCTTCTGATTCGAAAACACGGATGCTTTCCGGAAGATTATTATCTTGTAGGATTTGATAATTCTCCGGTTTCCCAGCAGGCTGTTTTTCCTATCAGTACTATCGGACAGCAGATCAACTGTATTGCACATGAGGCTATGAAGATCCTTGTGGAGCAGATGGATTCCCAGAAAAAACGCATCCCTGCTCCATTATCAGAACCGGTGCATAAAACTATCGAGCCAATCCTTTTCCGCAGAGAAACTACGGAGAAAAAATAAATATTTTATATCATCTATAAACTCAGGGAGGATATCATGAAAAAAGATCAGGAAATTTTTCAGGAACGTTTAAACCGCCACATGGACGAGCTCCGCTGGCTGTACACAGAGCTTTACCAGAATGACGACACGTTTGCAGAGCTCTGCGACCAGATGTACCAGTATTTTACAGCACGCCGCCACGCTCTTAAAAACCGTGACCTGGAAAGAGAAAAAAATCCAGACTGGTTCCGCCAGAAAGATATGCTTGGCATGATGCTCTACATTGACAATTTTGCCGGCAACATCAAAGGTGTTTCTGCCAAACTTCCATATCTTAAGGAATGCAATGTGAACTGTCTGCATCTGATGCCGTTTCTGGACACTCCGAAAGGCCGTTCCGACGGTGGTTACGCAGTAGCCGATTTCCGCAAAGTCCGCCCGGATCTTGGCACTATGAAGGATCTGGCTGCCCTTGCTGACAAATGCCATGATAACGGCATGAACCTGTGCATGGATTTTGTCATGAACCACACTTCCGAAGATCACGAGTGGGCAAAAAAAGCACGCCAGGGTGACGGAGAATATATGAGCCGTTACTTCTTCTACAACAACCGTGAGATTCCGGACGAGTACGAAAAAACCGTACCTCAGGTATTCCCTACCACTGCTCCTGGAAACTTTACCTGGCTTCCGGATATCGGTCATTATGTCATGACTACTTTTTATCCGTATCAGTGGGATCTGAACTACGGAAATCCACGTGTTTTCAATGAGATGATGTACAATTTCCTCTTCCTTGCAAACCAGGGAATGGATGTCATCCGCATTGATGCGGTTCCGTATATCTGGAAAGAGCTGGGAACTCCGTGCCGTAACCTGAAACAGGTTCATACCATCGTCCGTATGATGCGTATGATCGCTGAGATCGTCTGCCCCAGTGTTGTTCTTCTGGGCGAGGTTGTTATGGAACCGGAAAAAGTTGTTCCATACTTCGGAACCGTGGAGAAACCGGAGTGCCATATGCTTTACAATGTAACAACAATGGCTACAACCTGGAACAGCATTGCCACCCGAGATATCCGCCTTCTGAAAAAACAGATGGATATTGTAAACAGCCTTCCGAAGCAGTATACTTTCCTGAATTATCTCCGTTGCCATGACGATATTGGCTGGGGACTTGATTTCGCCACTCTGAAAAACTGGGGCATGGACGAGCCGGCCCACAAGCGTTACCTCAACGATTTCTTCACAGGAAAACATCCGGGAAGCGACAGCCGTGGAGAGCTTTATAACGATGACCCGGTAACTCAGGATGCACGTTTCTGCGGAACCACTGCTTCCATGTGTGGAATCGAGGCTGCACTTTTTGAAAAAAATGATGAGAAGCTGGAAAGAGGTATCCGTGAAGATCTGATGCTTCACGCATATATGCTTACTCAGTCCGGAATCCCAATGCTTTACAGTTCCGATGAAGTTGGCCGTCTCAATGATTATTCCTATAAAGATGACCCGGATAAAGCAGCGGATTCCCGCTATATCCACCGTGGTGCTTTCCAGTGGGATCTCGCGAAAAAACGGAAATCAAAAACTTCTGTTGAGGGGCAGATCTTCCAGACACTCGATCGCATGGAGCAGATCCGCCGCCAGGAATCTGTTTTTGACAAAGACTGCGACGTGTATACATACGATGTTCATGATGACAGCATTCTCTGTATCCTCCGCCAGAAGGGAAATGAACGTTTTATCGGAATTTTCAACTTCAGTGACAGTGAAAAAACTGCATGGATGCAGGAGGAGGGAACTTTCCATGATCTTATTACCGGCCAGACGCTGGAGCTTAAGGATGTGGCGCTTCCGGCTTATGGATTTATGTGGTGTAAGAGAATCTGACAGTGCATTTATTGTGCAAATTATATAATTTCGATATTTTTGTTTATTCTGTCCGGTTATACCTCCATTCTTTACAGAAATTATACATATCGCACATAAATATGCTATGATATATAGTGTAAAAGTATATCTGCACACTGCATCTCTATTAAACGGGAAAGGGGGAACCGTTTTGCAAAATAACGACTGGTATATCATCAATGAGGTACACCGAACCCAAAATATCACCAGAGCCGCCAATAACCTGTATATGTCACAGCCCACACTGACCAAGCGTCTCCATTATCTGGAGGATGAGCGGGCAGATGTCGTATTTGTACGCGGCCTGTATAACTGTGAGCTGGAACGTAGATTTATAGCATATATCCATCAGTTCTACGGAACGCCAGAATATCGTATTTAACGCCTGATGGCATCATTCGTTTTATGTATCATGCCGAAGAGCTTCATGCTGATCCGAACAGAATGGCCTTATGTGGACACAGCGGGGGGAATGTCTGTAACTGTAAACATGATTGCAAATGAACGGATTCCACCGGATCATATGCTGAAAAACCTTCCTGCTACCCTGATGATCATCTGCGAATACGACGATTTCTGTTCCGAAGATCTGAAGCTACCAATTTGCTCCTGATGAACCGCCGGTACCGGTTATTGATGAATTACGGAGCGTCGGCAAAAAAGAGCCTCTTTCAAGCTTCGCTGAATACGCAGGTGCATTGTTCTTCCTCATACCGTTTATTATGACTCAGGTAATGCACAATCGTGGAACCATGCTGATCTTCCAGCCGATCGCAATCGCAACCTGCGCATCCATCCATGCCAACCCTATCGGGCTTATGATCTGCATCCAGGCAGCCTGTCTGTCCTCCTATATGACTCCAATGTCCACCTCTGCCACACCATATATCATTGGCTACGACCAGAGAGCTTTGTTTAAACAGTCACCAATTCTTGCTATCTTATGTTTCGTTGTAACTGTCGGATGGACTATGACGATATTCCCGATGTTTTAACCGAATTAAACATCCGCCTAACCATATTTCAGTAAATCAGACAAATCCTCATACACTGCTCATTGCTTTCCCTGCAACGAAAGAAGTGTATGGAGATTCGTTCTGTCGGTTCTATACCATCATCTGAGGGCTGTCCCAAAGGTTCAGCCTTGTACCGATTCCGTTGGCAAGCGCATTCTTATAAACCATGCTTCCCCAGGCAACGTCTTCGGTCGGCATACCGCCTACAGAATAAATCACGATTTCTCCTTCTTTTCTGTGTACCGGTACATTTCCAAGCAATACATCTCCCAGGTCATCAATTTGTGACGGCTGCATTTTTCCTTCTGCAATAAGATCCTCAACATGTACTGCCGGAATCGGTATGGTATGATATGCATTCGGCTTCATTTCTTCTTCCCATGCCTCATACAGCATAATATTATCTGTCACTGTTCTTGCACGGTTGATAATGAAATCATCATCAAAGCGAAGTGCGGCTGTAGACTCAATGATCGCACCCGGTTTGATCCATTCCTCCGCAATGTACGGATAGAGCTGCGGATCTCCTGTCGGTGAGGAAGTTGATGCCGATACAATGTCAGAATCACGCACCGCTTCTTCAATGGTATCCACACCATAAATATCAAGACCCGGATATTCTTTCCTGGCACAATCGATAAATTTCTGGAGAGAAGCTTTTCCTCTGCCTTTTACCTTAACTGTTTTTATGGTAGGGCGCACGGCTATCGCTGCCGCCAGCGCCGTTTTGCTCATAACGCCTGGTCCTATGATTCCCATTGTTTCCGCATCTTCCTTTGCAAAATACTTAAAACCAACTCCAGGCACCGCACCCGTACGGTATGCGGAAAGGATATTGGCAGACATAAATGCCAGAGGTGCACCTGTATCTTTATCATTCAGAATCAGCATCAGAATTGATCTGGGAAGTCCCTTCTCCTTATTGTCCGCATTGGAACCATACCACTTCACACCTGCCATATCAAACTTGCCACCCAGATATGCCGGCATAGCCATAAAACGTCTGTCCGGTCCGTCTACCGGCATTTCCGGAAACGGAGATTTCTCCGGAAACATCACCATGCTTCCATGAGAATTTCCATTGGCACCGCCCATTCGATAGTCTCCTATCTTCATAAGCCTAAACATTTCCTCCATTGCATCTACACAGCTTTTCATATCCTTCACACCGGCTGCGATCATATCCTCTTCATTTAAATATAAAAAATCAATCTTTGGGTATTCCATAACTGTTTTCCTCCATTTTTCATATTTTCTCATAATTCTGTCCGGCAACTGTCTCTGACAGTTACCCCGGTTTATTTTTATGTGCTACGAGATACAGAGAATTCTCCATAGCCATAACCTCATGCACAGGTACCGGTTTAAACATAGGCCTTTTCAGCCTGAATCTGCACCATACAACTGCATACACGGCCAATAATACAAAGATCAGTCCATCTATCATAAATATCTGATTTCTCACTTCCGGATTTCCGTCGATATTCCAGATCATAAACAGATTTCCAATTACTCCGATCACAGGAATAACCGGTCCAAATGGTACCCTGAAAGTTCTCGGCGCCTTCGGCAGCCTATGTCGGAAAATCAGGACATTGCAATCTGCGATCACATAAGATACCATCCAGAACACAATGGCCAATGTAATCATAAAGGAAAGCGAATCACTGGTGGAAAGCCCTGTTGCATTTACAAGGATCATGATTGTTCCGATCATAAGGATTCCCACATAATATGCTCCCCGTCTGTTCTTTTTCAGGAAAAACTCCGGCATCAGTCCTATTTTTGCCATTCCTGCACACATATAAGAAAGAAAGCTAATGGCTGAATTTACAGTACTAATCACCGCAAATACCGAAACTACGATCATCCACAGTGAGCCTCCATAGCCAAGCAGTGAAGAACCGTATAAAATATGAGGTGATGCGCTGTCTGCCAGATCTTCCCAACGGCAATATCTGCCCATTCCGCAAACCACCAGAATCTGCATGACCAAAATGATCAAAAGGCTCAGCACCATCCCCAGAGGGATATTTTTTCTCTCATTTTTTACATTCCTGGAAACAGGAATAACAAATTCACTGCCGATAAACAGAAAAAAGGCAAGTCCCAACAGGGAAAAGGTATCGGAAAGGCTTCCCGCCTGGTTCATCGGTTGACTGAGTGTTTCTCCGCTTCCCAGTCCCAGAATCCCCAGAAGTCCCATGGCTACCAGCGAAAAAATCAAGCCATATACCACAACATTCTGTATTTTTGCAAACATATCAATTCCAAGCAGATTGGCAATGATCAGAATGACCAGAAGCAAAATACAGAATACACTGGAAGGTATTCCTGTGTGAAACACCGAATTGATCGCATTTCCGAACATTGCACATTCTACAGATCCGGCAATGGACTGACATACGATATATCCTCCCACCATGGTTACGATCGTAACAAACGGCCCAATCCCGGCCAGGGTGTATTGTGCCAGACCTCCGGTCAGGTTCGGCATCAGCGCGTTTAACTCTGCCATGGAAAGTGCTGTGCAGATATTGATCGCACAGGCCAGTACCATGGAAACGATAAAGCCGGTTCCCAGGGCACCGGCTCCCTGACCCAGTGACATCAGACAACTTGTTGCCACAATTAATCCCACACCTGTGGATACCACACTTGGCAATCCTAATTTTTTATTATCCATCCGTCATCCTCCGCATTTTTATTACAATGCATCTTCTCCTTCTTCTCCGGTTCTTACACGGATCACATTTGTTAATGGCAAAACAAAGATTTTTCCATCCCCGATATGACCGGTATAGAGTTCCTTTTTAATCGTCTCCACAACCTGATCAATAAGTTCATCCCTGACCACAATATAGATCATCTGCTTCGGAAGAAGTTCCATCTCCTCATGCTGCTCCGCTTCGAACTCAAAGGTTCCCTTCTGTACTCCACATCCGATTGCCTGTACCACTGTCATTCCACTGACTCCAAGCTTTCCCAGTGCAGCTTTAAGATTATTTAAACGTTTCATTGATGTAACTACCTGAATCTGTGAAATTCCCATATTCTTTTACCTCCTGTCTGTCATAATCATACCAAAAACGCCTGACCCTATTATCAGTCAGACGTCTTTGTCAGTTACCTGTATTTTTTTGTTTCCTGTATTCTTACATTGCTTTATCTCTGCATGATCCTGTTTCTGTATTGAAGCTCTTCTGCCATTTTCAGATATCTCTTCGGTGTAATTCCCGCATATCTTGAGAAATCATGAATGAACTGAGCCTGATCATAATATCCAAGTGCCACGGCTGCATCTGTCATTTTGTCCGGTGCACCGTAATTCAGAAATTCCAGTGCCCTCTGAAACTGAATGATCTTACAGAATGTCTTTGGCGAAAATCCCATTTCCTCCAGAAATGTTCTGTTTATATATCTGGCGGAATAACCGCTGCGTTCCTGCATCTCTTCCACCCGGATCTTGCCGTCCGAATGATATACCATCTGTTTCACAGACCAGACCAGCTCTTTTTTTCCGTAGGGCTTCTCTTTTCTCTTCTCAGCTTTGGTATATGCTTCCAAAAATACCCGGATCCGCTGGTAAAAATCTTCTTCCTCTTCAAGCCTTCTTACCCAGTCCTGATCTCCTTTCACAACCTCCTCAATAGGAATCTTCTGTCCCAGAACTTCCCGCATACTGCTGCCGATCAGCTCCGGCTGAACTCCTGGCATAAATCGGATCCCAAACACCTGGTTTCTTCCTCTGCTCTCCTCGCAGGAATATTTCAGGGTCGTTCCACAGACATATCCATACATTTCATTTTTTTCATATTCAAAAAACAGGTCGATGCAGCCATCCGGAACAATCCGCAGTGGAATCTGCTCTTCAATATGAAAACTGTAAAAATGGGATATTCCCTGCTGCAAATATATTTCCTGATAAAAATCATGGGTATCAAACACTAGGTAAGGCTGTGTCGGTGCCAGACGGTCTTTTTTCCATATCATAAGGAGGCCTCCTTTGAATCTCAGATCTTGGCTTTGAAACGGTCATAACGTAAATCTCTGAGATCCACCTGCGTACTTCCTGTTGTGATCAGCTCTGCCAGCTGATGTGCCGCCCCGGGTGCGATTCCGAATCCGTGTCCTGAAAATCCACAGGCAAGCACCAGTCCCGGCACCTCTCCAACATTTCCAAGCACCGGTACTCCATCTGCACAGCGATCCATCCAACCGGCCCAGGTTCTTACGATTTTGGCATTGGCCAGATTCGGAAAATATTTCATGATTCCGCGGCAGATACACGGAGCTGTTTTTGAATAACAGACAGGGGTTCCATTGTCCTTCGTATATCCTTCCAACCCGGAGGAACCTCCGAATACAAAAGAACCATGCTTCGTCTGATGCCCGTAGAAATCCGCTTCCGCAGTTCCAAGCATCTGGTCAAACATATGCGGCTCTGCCTCTGTAACCAGTGCCTCCAGCATGGCCTTCTGCATTGGAATATCAATTCCCACAGTTCCTGCAATTTCCCTGGATTCATATCCTGCTGCCAGCACTACGGTTTCTCCCTCAAAAGTATCTCCTGATGCACAGATAACCTGTCTCAGTTTTCCTCTGATCATTTTTAACCCGATTACTTTTTCACCGGAAATAAAATGTACACCAAGCTTTCTTGCAGCCTTATAATATCCCAGAGTTGTTGTCAGCGGATTGGCATGACCATCAGTAGGGCACCAGCTGGCACAGGTTACTTCGTCTGACAGATACGGGTTGATCCTGCGCACCTCATCACCATCGATCATTTTTACATCCAGCCCTACCTTTACGGCACGTTCTGTCAGTCCAGTGAGGATCTGTCTGTGTTTCTCCGTTTTTCCAAGTCTCAGATTTCCATCCTGATGATACTCACAGTCCACTTCAAGCTCTTCAGAAAGAACTGGCCAGAAATTTTTGATTCCGTACATCACCAGCGGCAGCTCTCTGGGATCTCTTCCTGACTGCCGGACACCACCGCCATTTCTGCTGGATCCACCATTTCCAAAATGATCGGAACCCTCCAGGCAGATTGCACTGACCCCCTTTCTGGCAAGGTAGTAGCTGATGGAACAGCCGATAATGCCACCGCCGATCACGATTACCTCTGCTGTATTACTCATGCTCTCCAACCTCCTTCGCCTCATTTGCAAAAATGTACATTTCTATCGGACGCATCGGAACTCTGGATGTAGCTGGTTCCAGTTCTGCCGGTGATATTCCCAGTTCTCTGGCTACAATTCCCTTTACCAGTTTGCTGCAGGTCTGTCCCTGGCATAGTCCCATGCCCGTTCTTAAATACCTGCGGATTTCCGTGATCGTCCACATTCCTTCATGCACTGCTTTCCGGATTTCTCCCTTGGTGATTTCCTCACACCTGCATATCAGCATATCATCATCAGGACCAGGAACAAAAGGTCCGATGTCTCTTGATCTGTCATTTACTTCATTCATCCTGCTTTTCCTCCTGTCCTTTTACTCTGCTCTGAAAAATCTTGCTTTCATGGCAAATTCCTTCGGAATCCGCATAGTCAGAAGATTTGTTTTGTCAAATGCCTTCCTGCTCCTGATATCTGTCACCTCTGCCTCACAGACCTTATTCCCGTTTCTTCCCAGTGCCCAGCCTCTCGTACCAATCTCCGGAAGAGGAAGAAATTCATACGGAAGTGTTACGGTTGCCATGCCATCTCCACAATCTTCGTCCACCAGGAAAATTGCCTGACCAGAACAGCTTGCCACACACATTCCACAATTTACACATTGTGAACCTTCCACTACGATGGGAAGTGAGGTGATATTGCTACCTATGGAAATGCATCCCTTTGGACAGGCATCCTGACACGGATTACAAGGAATATTCTGCGTGCATTCCATAACCGGATGTACTCCTGCTTTATGTGTCACTCCCGGAAACCGCTCAATCTCATCATCTGCTACAAAACCATGCTTCAGAAGATTTGTGGAAATTTCAATTCCTTCTTCCGTTTTTTCGATATCCTTTCCTCTGTTCTTCGGAGCAAACATTCCCTGGCGGAGACTATCCAGTGCTTTATTCAGCTCAGCAAGGTTTGATTCCAGTTCGTTTTTCTCTATATATCCAAGATATTCCGCTGCTGTGATTCCTGACATCCTGCCTTCGATCATAGCAGAAGATGCCTCTTCAATGCCGGATACGTCTCCTGCTACAAATACTCCCGGAAGAGAAGTTCTTCCATATTCATCACAGAGTGGAACCTGCCCGCCTCTTTTCGGGTTGTCCTCCATCCCACAGCCTGCCATTTTCAGAAGCTGTGACATCGGAGAAAGTCCTACCGCAAGGCATATCGTATCTACATCAAAATGCTTCTCTGTTCCCGGTATAAACTGAAAATGGGAATCAACCTCTGCAATCGTTACACCTGTGACACTTTCTTCTCCTTCAGCCTGCATAATCGTATGCGAAAGATAAAAAGGAACTCCTGTCCTGGCCACCTTTGCTGCGTGAACTCCATAACCGCCAATTCTCGGAGCTGCATCTACCAGTGCCACAACCTCACAGCCACACTGCATAAGCTGATAAGCTACAACCAGTCCCACATTTCCCGAACCAAGCATCAGAACCTTTTTTCCAGGGAGTACTCCATGAAGATTCATCATCGTCTGGGCTGCTCCTGCACCTATCACACCTGGAAGGGTCCATCCCGGAAAAGTAACCATGTTTTCGGCTGCTCCTGTTGCAATGATCACAGCATCGCCTTTATAATGTGTGATTCCTTCTCCTTTTTTGACCACGATTTCTTTGTCCTGGTATAAACCGATAACAGTAGAATTTAACTCGACTTCCACTCCGGCTTCATCTGCCTCGTCCAGAAGCTGCTGTCCAATGACAAAACCCCTTACCTTTGCCCGGTGCTCCTTGGATCCAAAAAATTTATGGATCTGTTTGAAGAGCTGTCCTCCCGGTTTTTCATTTTCATCAAATACTACCACCTTCAGTCCCCGT
This sequence comes from Eggerthellaceae bacterium, assembly GCA_963598855.1. Classification (GTDB taxonomy): domain Bacteria; phylum Bacillota; class Clostridia; order Lachnospirales; family Lachnospiraceae; genus Blautia_A. Next base: position 24,735 of record CAVBVT010000005.1, on the reverse strand, counting down.
CTGGCCGCTTCAATAGCTGCGGACAAGCCTGACGGACCTGCACCTACTACGATCAGATCATATCTTTTCATCCTCATGTCCTCCTCACTGCTCTTCAAATGGTTTATCGCTGACTCCGTACTGTGTCCGCACATCCATTCCCTCTTTCAGGGGTGTAATACAGGTTCTTACGTTTGGTACTCCATCCACTACCATTACGCAGTCTGTACATCTCCCGATGGCACAAAAGATTCCACGCGGCTTATGTTCCTTCTTTGTATATCGGTGAACCATAAGCCCTGCCGCTTTTAAAGCTGCGGCAATTGGTTCACCTTCAAATCCCTCCAGTTCCTTTCCGTCAAATTTAAATCTGACAGGCGTACCTTTTTGCTGGACGCCGAGTATCGGATGTTCTTTTATTCTCTCTGCCATAATCAGATCTTCCTTTCCTGCTAAATCCAAAAAAGACGCCTGAACGGATTTTTTATCCCTTCAGACGCCTTTGTCTGCTTTTGTATCCTTCCCCGTTACAGAACAGATATACTTCCTGTTCTGTTGCAGGTTCACCAATACAATCGCTTGTCGATTTAAACTCAGATTCTTTATGGTCTGTATTGTATACACTTAGCGGCAGAAAAAATTGTAAAAATCGGAACTGTTTTTTACTTGCAAAGTTCCTCTGCCATCGCATCGATCTCTGCTACATTCTCATCACTTAAGGAAGACATAACTTTCACATTATTCTCAAGCCATGTGATATTTTTGCTCTTCTCGAACATTCCCTTCATGACTTTGGCTGCAGTTGGTGCCCAGCTTCCGTTCTCGATGAGGCCGATGGTACGGTTCTGGTAATTGCGCTCTGTCAGGTTCTCAATAAATGTTCTCATGAACGGGAAAGCCTCTCCGTTATATGTAATGCTGGCCAATACCAGTTTACCGTAACGGAAAGCGTCCTCCACTGCCTCTGCCATATCTTCTCTTGCAAGATCGCAGACAACAACCTTCGGGCAGCCTTTTTCTTCCAGTTTCTGTGCAAGAAGTTCTGCTGCTTTCTTTGTATTTCCGTATACAGATGTGTAAGCGATCATTACGCCTTCGCTCTCTACTTTATAAGAAGACCAGATATCGTATTTCTCCAGGTAATGTCCAAGATTCTCGGTGAGGATCGGTCCATGGAGCGGGCAGATAGTCTGGATATCCAGAGTTGCTGCTGCTTTAAGAAGTTTCTGTACCTGCGGGCCGTATTTTCCAACGATTCCGATATAATAACGGCGTGCTTCGCAGTCCCAGTCTTCTTCCACATCAAGAGCTCCGAATTTACCGAATCCATCTGCGGAAAACAGAACTTTATCTGTGCTGTCATATGTGACCATAACTTCCGGCCAGTGAACCATCGGTGCAAATACGAAAGTAAGAGCGTGTTTGCCAAGTGTCAGGGTGTCACCATTTGCTACGATATGTTTCTTTCCTTCCAGATCCATTCCACGGAAGAAATTCTCCATCATGGTGAAAGTTTTAGTATTGGCAACAACGGTTGTATCCGGGTATGCTTTCATAAAGTTCTCAATATTTGCGGCATGATCCGGCTCCATATGCTGAACAACAAGATAATCCGGTTTCGCGCCATCCAGAACTTCTGCTACTTTTCCCAGCCATTCTTCTGTGAAGTTGGCATCTACGGTATCCATAACTGCAATCTTCTCGTCCTTGATCACGTAGGAGTTATAGGACATTCCGTTTGGTACTACGTACTGTCCCTCAAACAGATCTACCTGGTGATCGTTTACACCTACATAGTAAATATCATTTCCGATTTTCATTGTTACAGGCTCCTCCTTGGTCTACTGTATTTTATATTTCCATTATCTCTGAAAATATTTTCTCATTGCTATGATTTATTATAACTATTATTGATATCCAAAACAATGGATAATCCATATTGTTTCGCAGATAACTCAGATATTCATATTCTGAGAAACTGAATCTTATATGATAATTATTGAGCCGAACACTATCGTTTATTTCTCAATGGGAAATACAACTGTCAGAAGCATCTTAAAACGTTCTACTGCATAAACCGCATGAGGAATGGTTGCCGGCTGTACCAGGGCCTCACCTGCAAGGTCTACTACTTTTTCGTGTTCGATGTTTTTGATATATGGCATGTTTTTATCTCCTTTTCTCTGATGGTTTTCCTCTGTCTTTTTACTGCCCTGATTTTACCATTTTTATACCTGATATGTAAATATTAACCGGTTGTTTACCATACAAACAAAAAAATACCGCAGAATTCTCCAATGGCACTTTTTCCACACATAGATCATTCTGCAGTATCTTATTCTTTTACGCTTCTTCCATTATTATTCGTTCATCCCCGGCAGTTCCAGAAATTCTTTCATGTTAAGGATTACTTCATCTGCGCCTGCCTGGAAAAATTTTTCTTTTACTTCTTCGACTTTTGCACGTCTTTCGCTTTTTCCAAGAGCCTCGTATTCCTCCTGGGTGAGACCCATTTCCGAGCTTCCTTCGATGACGCCTACTGTATAAACACCGGCGTTTTTGCCTTCTTTGATATCAGAAACTGTGTCGCCTACTTTAACCACATCTTTTACTCTCTGGATTCCCAGGGCTTCCATGTTCCGAAATACCATGTAAGGATAAGGACGTCCCACATTTCCGGTAGAATCCGGGCTGAACCAGGCATCCGGCTCGTATCCGTTTTCCTTTGCTTTCGCAGTTACAATGGCCATCATCTTGTCTGTGTAACCGGTTGTGGAACCGATCTTGATATTTCTTTTTCTGAGTTCTTCGATGGTCTCCAGAACGTATGGCTTCACTTCTGCAAACTGGTCCAGAATGCTGAGGAGTTTTTCCTCAAACAGAGAATACAGCTTCTCTACGTCCTCCTCTGTCCAGTCTGTCCCGTATTTTTCTCTCCAGAGACCAGAAATCCTCTCCATCTTCAGCATCGTCCGGATATGATCTCTCTTCAGCATTCCCATTGGCTTTCTGACTTCTTCCATGGTAGGCTCGATCCCGAAATGGCGGAATACTTCCACAAATGCCTGCACCGGCGCAAAGCATCCATAGTCTACCGTTGTTCCTGCCCAATCAAAAACTACTGCTTTATATCTGCTCATTTTATTTCCCTCACTCATTCTTATTTGTTCTGCTCCAGAAACTCTTTGATCAGTTCTGAAACTTTCAGGATATCCTCTTTATAGATCTCTCCGATATTTCCGATACGAAAGGTGTCTGCTTCTGTTACTTTTCCAGGATAGATGGCATATCCGCGCTCTTTAATATACTGATACATATCTTCGAAGGAAAAACTTGCATTTTCCGGATAGAAAAATGTGGTGATGATCGGTCCCTGGTGTTCCGCATCAATATATGGACGGATGCCAAGTTCTTTCATTTTTTTGATCAGAAGACGGTTGTTCTCCACATATCTCTTATGTCTTGCCGGAATTCCGCCCTCTTCTTCCATCTCTTTCAGAGCCTGGGAAAAAGCAAGAACAACATGGGTCGGAGAAGTAAATCTCCATTTTCCATCTTTATTCATAGTTTCCCACTGATCGTAAAGATCAAGAGAAAGGCTTCTTGCTTTTCCTTTTGATTCCATAAGTTTCTGTTTGTTTGCAATGATAAAGGAAAATCCCGGTACACCCTGGATACATTTATTTGCGCTGCTGATGATAAAGTCAATTCCCCATTCACCCACCGGGATATCCACTCCGCCAAAGCTGCTCATTGCGTCTACGATCATAGTGCGTCCGTTTGCTTTTACAATTTTTGCCACGGACTCGATATCATTGAGGATTCCGGAAGTTGTCTCACTGTGTACCATGGATACGTGTGTAATGGACGGATCGTTTTTCAGGATCTCCGCAACTTTTCCAGCATCCGGGACTCTGTCATATTTCTCATGATAGATCGTATACTGGATACCTGCATGTTTTACGATATCTTCCATACGCTCACCATAAGCTCCGTTTGCACAGATAAGAAGTTTCTCGTTATTTCCGATCACACTGGTAAGTACAGATTCCACGCCAAAGGTACCACTTCCCTGCATGAGGATCACTGTGTACGCATCCTCAGATACATGTGCAAGCTCCAGAAGTTTTTTTCGGATCTCCTGGGTGATCACTTTGTAATCATCATCCCATGTACAGTGGTCAAACATCATCTCTTTTTTTACAGTTTCTGTAGTTGTCAGTGGTCCTGGTGTCAGCAGTTTATAATTTTTCATGATAATTCCTCTCTTTTATTCTGTTGATGACTGTTTATTTATTCCGGTTTACACTCTTCGGATAATTCCTGATGTTTTTTCAGAAGATCTACTGTAAGTTTTTCCGGGAAAGTTTTCGGATTTCCGGATTTTTCAGACTCGTCTACTGTCTCACCCTCATACAGCGGGATCGGATAAGTATCCAGAAGTGCTTTTCTTCCGTTTTTGATAATACACTCTGCCATTTCCATTGCCTTCGGATTGCTCTTATCACCTTTATCAACAACTGCAGCGGATTCTGTCAGTGTGAAGTTTCCTTCTTCCGGGTCTACATAATCAATAGGAAGACCTGATTCCTTATCTGCAACTGCCTGCTGTCTCAGGCCAAAACCTATAGCTGCTTCTCCGGCGCGTACCAGCTTAAGAGGACCGGAACCGGATTCTTCGATGTGATCTCCTGCATTAACATAGATTGCTTTCAGGACATCTTTTGCCCCGTCTTCTCCATACTCAGAGATCAGGCCCTGGATCAGAAGCCATGCAGTGGAAGAAGATGCGATATCTGTCACTGCGATCTGTCCCTTGTACTCGTCCTTTGCAAGATCTTTGATGGAAGTCGGCATATCCAGATTGTTCTTATCCATCAGCTCTGTATTTACGATGATAGTTCCTTCCTGTGCTGTGATCGGTGCACAGTATGCCGGAAAATCATCGATGGTATTTACATCAAAGGTCAGATCCTGGAACATCTGTTTCTGTTCCTGTGCGCTCTCCACATAAAAAGTACTCATGGTTACAAGGTCTGCCTCGATATCTTTTCCCTCGGCCAAAAGCTTGCCACCAAGCTCTGAAGTTCCGAATGTCTGGAAAATATACTGGCCTTTATATCCGTTGTCATCCAGTGCTGCTTTCATTGCCTCTACAGCCTCGTCATCTGCGTTGGAATAAATAACAACCTGGCTGTTTTTTCCGCTGTTCTGTCCGCATCCTGTAGCCATAAATGCGCTGAGTCCCAAAATACCTGCAATTCCTGCACACGCTGCTTTTTTCAGTTTTCCTGTTTTTTTCATTTTTTTCTCCTTTTCCGTTGTTTTCTTCTTATTTGCCAAAAGCTGAAAAATCCCTTTTGCCAGCAGATTTGTTCCCAGCATCAGCAGAGAAAGAACAAACACTTCATTGAATTTATTGTAATACTGTAATTCCTTGATCTTTGTGGTGATGACCATGGTCCTTGCACCGGCGATAAAAATTACCGCACTTACTGTCACCATCGCATTGATAAAATAGTAGCTGAAAACCTCGATGATCGTTGACATCGCGTTTGGCGTCACAATCCGGATGATTGTCCGGATCCAGTTATCTCCCATCAGCATTGCCGTTGTCTCCCAGGATGCGTTCATCTTGGAAAGAGAACTCTTCATCATCAGATATGGTGTTGAGAAGAAATGGATCACATTACAGATGATCAGGATGGTAAAAGTACTCTGTATGCTGGTTCCCGAAAAACAGAACAGAAATGCCAGGCCAAGTACCATTCCGGGGATCGTATTGGTGATCAGTGCAATTCCCTCGATGATCTGTTTACATTTCTCACTGATACGGCTTCTGGCTGTAACGATCGCACCGCCATAGGCGATCAGTGTTCCTGCTACTGCTGTTGCAAAAGCAACCCAGAGCGAATTTTTATATACTCCGAAAAGACTTTCATCGGTAAATACCGCCCTGACATGGTCAAAGGAAAATCCAAGTCTGTACGGCCATTCCTGTACAAAAGGAATGATAAAGATCACTGCAAAGATCGATAATACGCTGACACAGATCAGAATGCTGACCACTCCGCAGATACTGTCGCGAAAACGTTTTTTTCTTAATTCTGTTGCAGAAATCTTGTTGTAACGGATGTTATATTTTTCCAGATAGTGAAGGATGATAATACTGATCACAGAAGGAAGCAGCATCACCATGGCAACTACACTTCCCTTGTTAAAATCAGGAACACTTCCAAGCATCTGTGTATACAGGACGCTGGCGATCACTTCGTATTTTCCGCCTACAGAAGCCGGAATTCCGAAATCTGTGAAGCACAGGAAAAAGCTCTGGATAAAGGATGCCGCAAGGGTTCCCATCAGCGGCCTTAAGATCGTCATCCGGAATGTCGCCCAGATATTGTCGCCCATCAGCCTGGATACGATCATAAATTTCTTATCAATGTAACCCATGGTGTTGTTAATCAGCATAAATGAGATCGGAAGCGTGTAGATCACATAGCCGATCAGCAGTCCGTTAAACCCGTAGATCTCAAAAAGCTGATGTCCGAACAGCCGGGTGAGAAGTCCCTCTTTTCCAAAAGAATAGATCAGGGCAAAACCATATGTCAGTGTGGGAAGAAACATAGGAATTCCCGCAACTGTGCGGATAAATTTTTTGATTCCTTCCGGTACATTGCTGTAATGAATGGTGTATGCCATAAAAAATGAGAGCAATGTTGTCACAAGCGCACTTACTCCTGCTACCACGAAACTGTTCCGAAGTGCTTTTAAGAATCCTTTTCCCTGCAAAACATCTCTGTAAAATCCCAGTGTGAATCCGTTATCTCCTGCAAAAGATTTCAGAAGCAGGCGTACCACCGGCCAGATCAGAAAGGCTGCAAATACTACTACGATCAGTGTAAAAATGCCTTTTATTTCTTTATTTTTTGTCTTCATACGGCCACCTGAAACAGGGAATAGATGTTGTTCTTTTTGATCTCAAGCTGTCTTAAGATAAAAGCTTTTACAAAATCATTCTTCGGAGTTTTTACGATTTCTTCCGGTTTTCCGTACTGTGAAATTCCGCCTTTGTTGATGATCAGCACATGGTCGGAAAGTGTCAGTGCCTCTTCCGGGTCGTGAGTTACAATGATGGTGGTAAGATGAAACTCTCTTGCAACGGTTTTGATCTTTTCTTTAATGGATTCCTTGATCACACCGTCCAGAGCACTTAATGGCTCGTCCAGAAGCAGGATCTTTGGTTTCATCACAAGAGTTCTTGCCAGTGCAACTCTCTGCTTCTGGCCGCCGGATAACTGGTCGATCCGTTTGTTCAGGTGCTCCCGGAGACCAAGTAATTCTATCAGCTCTTCCACTTCTTCTTTTGTTGAGATTCCCGGATTGTTTCTTAACCCATAGGTAATATTCTTGTATACATTCAGGTTCGGGAACAGTGCGTAATCCTGAAATACAATATTGAATCCTCTTTTTTCCATCGGTGTTGCTGTGATATCTTCTCCGTTAAAAAGAATTTTTCCCTGATCTGCATCTGTAAGACCCAGGATCAGATTCAGAAGCGTTGTTTTTCCGCATCCGGATGGTCCTAATATAGAAACGATTTCTCCATCTTCGATCTCAAGATTGATATCATCAAGGATCGTTGTTCCGTCGTAGCTTTTCTTTATATGTTCCAGTTTTAACATCTTTGATTTCCTTTCTCTCTTTACTGATTTCTTATATCAGGCGGATACTTGCGATCCACATCTGCTGCTTTGCTCGATTACGCCTCAAAGTGTAGCATTCCCTCTGGCCCGTAACTATCAATGTATCTTTAGATGTATGTAAGAAAAATGTAAATTAACTACTCAAAAAACAGGAGACCTTGTCTGTAGTTTTTCTACAGACAGATCTCCTGTCTACTTTGAGTTTTTTATGTTTTGTTTTCTGGTTATACCGCATGATGATAGACTTGCGTGTATTGTTACCGATAGGCTTTGTCACTGATAAGCTGGCTGTTTTTGTCCAGCTGTTCCGTGCGGTTGTTGTAATCACCGGCGATCAGGCCCATGTAGATCATGTCATTGAGTACGATCTGTGTTGTCCTGGAAAAGATGCAGTCTCCGTAAAGCCACTGTTCCTGGGAGCAGCATAACAGAACATCACTGAACTGGCTGATCCTGGATTCTCTGAAATTGGTGATGGCAATGGTCCTGGCTCCTGCTTTTTTTGCCGTTTTCATCACATCTACGGTGTCTTTGGATTGTCCGGAATAGGAAATTCCAATGATCACATCCTGTTCTGTCAGTGCTGCGGCTGCGATCTTCTGGATATAATAGTCTTCATCATATCTGCAGTCATAGCCCAGATACAGCAGTTTTGTCATAAGATCTTTGGCTGCTGCCGAAGAATTTTCCACACAGCACAGCATGATCTTTCTGGCTCCTGCCAGCATATGGATCGTTTTTTCAAACTGTTCCCCGGAAATACTTTTCAGCATGTCTTCCAGTGTCCTGACAGAGGTAGAGATCACTTTTGCAGGGATCAGTTTCAGCTTTTCGTCTGGTTTCAGATGATAGCCGTACATGGCCTGGGGTTCACCGGAGCGTGCCTCTGTCACTGCATTTTCCATAAGTCTGTACCGGAATTCTTTGAATCCCTGAAATCCCAGTGCTTTTACAAACCGCACCACTGTGGGCTGGCTGACTCCGCTCTGCTCCGCCAGTGCCTCCAGAGATATCCTCCGGCAGGCCGCTTCATGGTTCAGCACATAGTCCGCTACTTTCTGTTCTGATTTTCGAAGAGACGCATAACATCTCCGGATCTGATAAGACATTTTTTCATTGGTCTGCATATCTTTTCCTCTTTTTTCATTGAATTTACAGATTGTAGTTTTTCTACAAAATATGCTTTCAGCTTTGTAGTAAAACGTACAGGATTCTCTGTTTCTATTCTACATGAAACAGTGAGGGGGAATGTAAAATCTTTGTTAAATATACTTCATGGGCGTCCCGCCCATAGACGTAAATAAAGACATCCCTATACAAGCAAGCTTGCTACGGTCTGTCTTTACTTACGTCTTATGCTCTGAACTGTTATAGAATATATTTCCTCAGCGCACTTCTGAACTCTCCGATCCTCTGCTCGGCGAGTTCCTTCAGTGTGATGTTCTTCATGCTCTCGATATATCCCTGCTCCTGGCGGTAGAGCCATTTGGTGTCGGCTGGCCGGATTTCCTGGTAGTGGTTGTGAGCCAGCCAGTCTTCGTAGCTGATCGGGGTCGGGTAGCCAAGTTTCTCATCCAGAAGCTCCTTGAAATCAATCTTGTCCGCACGCTCCAGGATTCCTTCCCAGAATTCCAGGACTTCCTCTACATGCTCCTGGATCTCATAACGTCTTGCACCGCCATCGTAGATAATACATTTCTCAAAAAGAGGGCTGCACATGGAAAGTGTCTCTCTTCGAAATTCCGGTGCAACGATTCCGCCCTTCCAGTAGAAGTCAACATCCGGAAGATTGATCCCGGAAACACCTTTATCCTGATAGGTGGAAAAAATTCCCTCATAAAATACCGTGATAAATCCTTCAAACTCCGGCCAGAACTCACGTATCTCTTTTGTCAGGTTCTCAAGAATATCGATTCCTTTGGTTCCACCAATGGTAAAGATGATAATATTACGAAGTTTTGTTCCATGCTCTCTGTAAAAATCAGTCACATAACGGAGACACTGTATCAGTGTCTCACCACTTGCAATGATATCACCGATCATCAGGGTGCTGTCCGGAACCATAGTCAGTTTACTGTACTTGATCTCAAGTCCGGTCATCTCATCTTCCGCAAAAACACGCTCGCTGGAAAGGAAACTGATATCATGGACACGGATATGCTCTTTATAACATGCCTCCTCAAGAGGATAATTCAGCGCCCCTCTCAAAATAGAAAGAATATTTGCAGTGGTAACCTTTTTCTGCTCCTTCAGATAATAAAGCATCTGACAGGTGGACGGGATCAGACAGTTATATACCTCATATCCAACCACTTCCGGTGTGTTCAGAAGCTTTCTTGTCTCTGCCTCTGAAGTGATATAATATTCGTTTACATAATCTCCGCCATCAAGACGATAGCAGGCAACACCCTGCTCATTAAACTCCGGTACCAGACGTACATTGTCCCAGTTATTCATGTGTATTTTTCCCCTTTTTTCAAAGACTTTTCAATTTTTCCATATCTCTCAACAGCTTATGATGAACCACCGGATATGTCAAGTATATTCTGACTGAAAATTATTTATTTTACGCGGTTTTCCCCTCTTTACAAACCTTTTTCAACAGAGTATTGTATAACCTGGACGAAGGAATTTTATATACTTTTTATGAGGTAATTTTATGTGTGAAAATGAAAAAAAGAAATCTCATTCCATAGAGATGACTTCCGGTTCTCTCTGGAAAAATATCCTCCTCTTCAGCCTTCCCCTGATGGGGTCGCAGGTGTTGGAGGTTCTTTTTAACTTGAGTGATGTTGCAGTCGTGGGACGGTTTGCAGACTACCTGGCGCTTGGAGCTGTGGGTTCCACAACACTTCTGGTCACTCTGTTTACCGGAATCCTGATCGGTATGGGCGCAGGTGTCAATGTCCGTGTAGCCCACGAACTTGGCGCCGAAAATAAAAAAGGTACCGAAGAGACGATCCATACATCGCTTCTTCTCTGTGCCATTGCAGGCCTTCTGGTCTGTATCATCTGTCTTCTGTTTTCCAGTCAGATGCTGACCATGATGAACACGAAGCCGGAACTGATCGATCAGGCTGTTTTATATATGAAGATTTACTCTCTGGGTATGCCAGCCATGGCTGTATATAATTGGGGTAACGGCGTTTTAAGCGCCCGCGGCGATACAAAACGACCACTGATCTATCTTTCCATTGCCGGAGTGATCAACGTTCTACTGAACCTGTTTTTTGTTATCGTCTGCCATATGGCTGCCGCAGGTGTTGCAACTGCCAGTGCACTCTCCCTGTATGTGTCCGCGTCTCTGGTAATGATCCACCTTCTCCGGCGAAAAGACGAATGCCAGGTATCTCTGCGTAAGCTCCGTCTTCACCCGAAGGCCTGTAAATCTGTACTGCTCCTTGGTATTCCCACAGGTCTGCAGAACGGAATTTTTGCCATTGCAAATCTGTTCGTACAAACAGGTGTCAACTCTTTTGACGCAGTAATGGTTTCCGGAAATGCAGCTGCCGCAAATGCAGATGCACTGATCTACAATGTCATGTTTTCTTTTTATACTGCATGTGCAAGCTTTATCGGACAGAACTGGGGCGCAGGAAACAAAAAGCGAATGCTGAAATCCTACGGAGTCAGCCTTACATATGCCTTCATCGCAGGCGCGATCCTTGGTGGACTGCTTCTTATTTTCGGACCACAGTTTCTGTCACTGTTTGCCACAGAACCGGCTGTTATCAATGCCGGTATGCAGAGGATCCGGATCATGGGATTCTGTTATGCTTTCAGCTGTTTTATGGATGGAAGTATCGCGGCTTCCCGTGGCATTGGAAAAAGCATCCCGCCTACCATTATTGTTATCCTGGGTTCCTGCGTCTTCCGTATTATCTGGATCTATACGGTATTCGCATACTTCCAGACCATTTCCGCCCTGTATCTTCTGTATATTTTCTCATGGGTAATTACAGGATTTGCGGAAGTCCTGTTCTTTGCTGTAAGCTTTAAGAAAATTCGTGTATAAATCCTGTCTATTACAAACACCGGCGTAAGCAGAATAATTCTGTTTACGTCGGTATTTTTTTGCTCCAAACATGTACATTTGTCTTTACAAGGCGGACAAAATTGTATATAATTGTTACATTGTGCTTTTACGTGATGCAATAGTACTGACTTAGAACAATCAAGCAGATCTACATCGGGCCGAACCTTATACCCTGGCATTTTTCAAAGCACTCTCATACAATAGGAAAGAGGAATGTGACTATGAAAAACCTGATTCAAAAATGGAACAGCATCAACCTGATCAAGCGTATCATCTGTGGACTGATCATTGGTATCATCCTCGGACTTGCTATCCCACAGGCATCTGTGATCTCCATTCTCGGTGATCTGTTTGTCGGTGCTCTCCGCGGAATTGCCCCGCTTCTGGTGTTCTTCCTGGTAATGAGTTCTCTGTGCCACATGGGAAAAGGCCAGAAAACAAACATGAAATTTGTTGTTGTACTGTATCTTCTTGGAAATGTACTCTCAGCACTGGCAGCTGTTATCTCCAGCCGTCTGTTCCCGATCATGCTGACGTTTTCCGAGGATACAAATACTTCCGAGATCACTCCGCCAAGCGGTGTTACAGAGGTCCTGAAAAACCTCCTTATGAACATTGTTTCCAACCCGGTTGACGCACTTGTAAATGCAAACTACATCGGTATCCTTGCATGGGCTATCATCTTCGGCATCGCACTGAAAGCTGCAAGCGAAACCACAAAAACAGTCATCGAAAATATTTCCGATGCAACTTCAACAGCAGTCAGATGGATCATTAACCTCGCACCATTCGGTATTATGGGTCTGATCTTCACAACCATCTCCGAGCAGGGACTGAAAGTTCTTTTAAGCTACGGACGTCTGATCTGCGTACTGGTTGGAACCATGCTCTTCGTAGCACTGGTGATCAATCCAATCGTTACTTTCATCTGCACACGTCAGAATCCGTATCCGCTGGTTCTGCGCTGCCTGAAAGACAGTGGCATCACAGCTTTCTTTACAAGAAGCTCTGCTGCCAACATCCCGGTAAATATGGAGCTCTGCAACGATCTTGGACTTGATGAGGATACATATTCCATCTCCATTCCGCTGGGTGCTACCATCAACATGGGTGGTGCGGCGATCACCATTTCCATCATGGCTCTGGCTGCTGCACATACACTTGGTATCAGCGTAGACTTCCCGACAGCCCTGATCCTCTGCATCCTTGCTGCTGCAAGTGCAGCTGGTGCTTCCGGAGTTGCCGGCGGTTCACTTCTTCTGATCCCGATGGCCTGCAGCCTTTTCGGAATCCCGAATGATGTTGCCATGCAGGTAGTTGGTGTTGGCTTCATCGTAGGTGTCATCCAGGATTCCTGTGAGACAGCACTGAACTCTTCTACAGACGTGCTTTACACAGCATGCGCCTGCAAGATCAGAAAGAAAAACTAATCTAAAATTTACATATGCCATATGTGAAAAAGAAGCAGATTTTCCACTAACCCAGAAAATCTGCTTCTTTTATTTATATAAGTTTCCAGCTCTCCCCCAGCCTCACAACCAGATACACCAGTTCAAAGATCACCACCACAGACCCCAGCTTAAAAAGCAGCGAATCCACCCAGCCTCCAGCCTTAAAGAGATCCAGAGCGATCCCGCCCGGCAGCGGATACAGAAGTCTTACCCTCTTATGATTAAAACAGTCCAGTATCAGATGCGTTGCAAATCCGATGGCAAAATAACTCACCAGTTTCACAGATACCATAGATATCGCCGCGCTTAAGATCGCCATAGCCATAATCGAGTGCATAAATGATCTGTGCGGCTGATTTTTGCCGAAGGCGCATACGGCTGTAAATATAACGATCCCCATTGCAACCGGTGCCATAGACTGGTCATTTCGTATCTTCTCCCAGATAGAAAAATTGTAAAAATAATTCAAAGCAATCTCTGCTGCCACAAGCAGAACTGCGATCAGCGTGATCCTGTCTGCATCTTTATGGGATTTGGAAGTTCCCACATCAATATCACTGATCAGTGCGCCAAGCATGCCTGTTCCTGCTGCAAGTATCATCCCGGGAACTGTGGACGGCTGCGTTACTGCCAGCACGGTTCCAAGCCCCACTGCTGCGTGTGTTTTTCCTGTCATAATTCTCCCCTTATTGTAAAAAATCTGACGCATCCCCTGCGTCCTTATAAACGGAAAAGACAGCTGCCAGCCTCCCCTTCTACTGACAGCTGTCTCTACGAAACAGCATTATATCACACAAAAAAGTACTATTCTATCTAAAATCTTCCCACCCTCTTACACGTCCCGTTTAAACGGAATATACCTCACAAACGTACCAGTTAATTGGACCAGTTCATACGTCCGTAGCGAAGTGTAATACCATGGATCTCTTTCTGAAGTTTCACAGTCAGCTCCCTCTTACGGATTCTCCACTTCCAGTTCTTTCCTACTGTGGACGGCTGGTTCATTCTGCAGCTGTTATCCAGTCCCATATAATCCTGCATCGGGATCACGCAGAGTTTCGCACTGCTTCTCATAACCAGGCTGATAAAACATTTGTACAGATCTTTATCCGGTGTACAGCTGTCGCAGAGATAATCTCTGGCAAGCTTGCGCTCTTTTGCAGTGATGCTCTTCCACCATCCGGCGATCGTCTCATTATCGTGAGTTCCGGTATATGCCACACTGTTCTCCGGATAATTATGCGGCAGATAATCATTGGCGCATCCGGAATCTCTGGAATCAAAAGCAAACTCCAGCACTTTCATTCCCGGGAATCCGCTGTCATGGACAAGCTGGCGAACGGAATCTGTCACATAGCCAAGATCCTCCGCAATAACCTGTTTCCAGCCAAGAGCCTGCTCTACCTTACGGAACAGATCGATCCCAGGGCCTTTTTCCCAGTGGCCGCCAATGGCATTCTCAGCACCATATGGAATGGAAAAATACTCATCAAAGCCGCGGAAATGGTCGATTCTTACTACATCATAAAGACGGAACACATAGCTCAGTCTGGAGATCCACCACTGATAACCCGTATTTCTGTGATAGTCCCAACGGTAAAGAGGATTTCCCCAGAGCTGTCCTGTTGCGGAAAATCCGTCTGGCGGGCATCCGGCTACTGCTGTTGGCACATTCTCTTCATCCAGCTGAAAAAGCTCCGGGTGAGCCCAGGTATCTGCACTGTCCATAGCTACATAGATCGGAATATCACCAATGATCTGGATGCCTTTTTCATTGGCATATTTTTTCAGTTTCATCCACTGTTCGTAGAATTTGAACTGCATATATTGCTGGAATTCAATATCAAAATACAGCTCTCTGCGGTAATAATCCATAGCATTGCCCCAGCGAAGACGGATATCTTCTGCCCATTTGGTCCACTCCACACCGCCGAACTGATCTTTTACTGCCATAAAAAGCGCGTAGTCCGAAAGCCACCAGTTGTTTTCTGCAACGAATCTCTGATAATCGGCATTCTCGCTGATGTTGCTGTTTTCATAGGCTTTACGGAGAAGTTTATAACGGCCTTTGTAGATCTTCTCGTAATCTACACTGTCTGTTCTTTTTCCCCAGTTGACTTTATCGCAGTCTTCTTTTGTCAGAACCCCCTCTTCCACTAGAGCTTTCAGACTGATAAAATACGGATTTCCGGCAAATGTGGAAAAAGACTGATACGGGGAATCTCCGTAACTTGTAGGGCCAAGGGGCAGGATCTGCCAGTAGCTCTGGCCTGCCTCTTTCAGCCAGTCCACAAAATCATAGACACTTTTTGAAAAACAGCCGATACCGTACTCTGACGGCAGGCTTGTGATCGGCATCAGAATGCCGGCTGCTCTCTCATTCATAACTTTTTCTCCTTATTTCAGCCCTGCACATTTTTCAGAGCATTGTATCTGTCTATATGATATTATTTATTTTGTTGTGATCATGACTCCGCAGTGATCGGAAACAACCGGATATTTTTTCCCATTACAGATCACTTCCGAAGTATGGATTTTTCGTTTCTCACTGCTGAAAATATAGTCCAGGCGCATCCGGTCGGTTTTCTGTTCTGCCTTTCCGGTATCATTGTCACGCCATCCGTCGATCTCTTTTTCTACGGTAAAACCTTCGTCTTTTATCTCTGCTGCTTTAAAGGAATCCTTCCAGCAGCTTTCTGTGACAAGGTCATAGCCCTGATCTCTTACACTGTCCGGGCTATTGAAATCTCCCATGATCCAGATCGTGGAATCTTTTTTGCGATAGCTCTGGAAAAATTTTTCCATGGAATCCCACTGGTCCTTAAAAGGCTCCTCCTCGTCATTCCACCATCCCATATGAACAGTGAAAAACCAGTCCTGGCAGCCCTGGATCTGAACGCCCAGCGTCTTTCTTGTTTTCCAGTTCTCGTAATCATCAGTCCGGCTGATCAGATGCTGACGGACTCTTTCGATTGGCTTTCTGGTGAGAAGAGCCATTCCTTCATCGTATTTTCCGTAGCCGGTTTTTGCAGAGATCCAGGTCCAGTAATAATAGCAGTCCATTCCCCGGAGAATCTCCGCTAGGATCATTGTATGATTATCGCTTCTGATCGGGCGGTCAAAACCGCTGCTGCACACATACCCCGGAAGCATTACATCAGGAAGCACACTTGCATTCTGAGACTGGTTGACTTCCTGAAGAGCTATCACATCCGGCAGCTCTTTCTGAATCACCTGTGCAAATTTTCTTGTTTTGCCTGCATAGTCTGGCTCTACCAGACTGTGGGTGTTTAATGTTATGAGTTTCATTTCTGTTTTTACGCCTCCAATTGTCGCTGCATCCGGCGGATATGTTTTGCATTTGTTTTATAAAATATCGTTAATATCTGATTTCAGCACATCTGCTTTCGGTCCATAAACCGCCTGGATTCCGTTGTCTTTTTTAATGAGTCCAAGGGCACCTTCTGCTTTCCATGCAGGTAATTCTGCAACTTTATCAAGGTCTTTGACTGTGACACGAAGTCTTGTCATACAGGCATCTACAAGAACGATATTTTCTCTTCCACCTAAGAGCGTGATGATACGCTCAGCCTGAGAATTTCCTCCAGATGTTTTTCCGCCTGCAGATTCTGCGGAAGATGCGTTTTCATCCTCATCATTGCTGTCTGTATAATTTCCAAGACGTCCCGGTGTAGCAAACTTGAATTTTCCGATCATGAAATACGCCACAAAATATCCGATCACAAAGAACACGACCACACAGATCACAAAGTTGATCACATCTCCTGCAAGTCCTGCTTTCAGACTCATTGGGATTCGTGTGATAAACTCCAGGTTTCCGAAAGAATGCACGCGCAGATGAATGATTCCTGCCATTGCAAAAACGCATCCCTGAAGTACGGCATATACAATATTACGGTAGTTATAATATTTATTGTAGATCACACCGCCGGCAAAACCGGAAATGATACCTACGAAAACACCCATATTCAGGGCCGACATTCCCAATACAGAAGTAAAGTAGCCATTTACAAGAATTTCTTTTCCAAAAAGGGTATGTGTTACTGCATCTGCATCATTGAGCATTGCAGAAGTAACGCCAAAAATGGAACCTGTGATCTGATTGATCAGGATAAATGTGATCAATGCTGCAAAAGCACCGCCAGCTCATTACTGCTAATCCTCCCTTTTTCTCTTCATAGCTGCAACTCTGTGCATTTCTTATGCAATCGTTTGCATAAATTATACGTTTATTTTGCACAAAACGCAATGTGTTTTTGGCTTTTCTACTTTTCTCACAATTTTTACATCCAGTTTTTGTGCAGTTTTTCAACGCATCCCCCCCTTACCCACCGCTTAGTGCTCCATGCACTTGAAGCGGGGGAATGCTTATCTGCGTTCAAACAAAGTTATTGCTCTTCTTCACTGATTAGGACTCTGCGTATCTGTTTTTATGCAATTTTATGCAACATCCTGTGCAATTCATTTGACAGTACCATTGTTATGGACTACAATATCTCTATCAGACCAAGATACAAAAAGTCAGACCAGATAAATACTCAATCTTTGATCTGGCGTATCTGCAAGGAGGCAAAATTATGGCAGTAACCATCAAAGATGTCGCGGCTCTGGCAGGTGTATCACCTTCCACTGTTTCCAGAACCTGCAAGAATAATCCTTCCATCAGCGAAGAAACAAAAGAAAAAGTACGGCGAGCTATGGCAGAACTCGGCTATGAGCCGAATTTCCAGGCAAGCAATCTGGCTGCTCAGATTTCCCGTTCTATTGGTATCATCCTGCCCCCGTCCCCGAAGGAAACTTACGAGAATTCTTTTTACCTGGAAGCTATCCGTGGAATCAGCCATTACTGCAACGCCCATCAGTATATCAGCACCATCGTTACCGGACAGAATGAAGAGGAGATCCTGACTGCGGTCCGCTCCATGTCCAGAAGCGGAAAAGTAGATGGATTTATTGTTCTTTATTCCCGTGTAAACGACCCTGTTATTGATTTTCTTTTTAATGAAGGACTGCTTTATATCCTGATTGGAAAACCGGCACAGTACACGAACCACACGATCTACATTGATAATGACAATCTTCTTGCCGGCCAGGAGGCAACGGAATATCTCTATGCACTGGGCCACCGGAAGATCTCCTATCTGGGTGTGGATAATTCTCTGGTTTTTTCTGCAGATCGAAAAACCGGCTATATGGCAGCACTGTTAAACCATGGACTAGCTGTGCAGCCGGAATACTGTATTGAAGTTTCAGGGGCATCCCAGAATGAATTTCAGGAGCTGCGAAAACTGCTTACAAGTGAGAACCGCCCTACTGCCATGCTGGTAAGTGATGACATTCTGGCACTTTCACTGGAGCGGATCTGTCTGGAAGCGGGCATTTCCATACCAGAGGATCTGTCCATTCTTTCCTTTAATAACTCCCTGTTCGCCAGACTGACTTCCCCTCAGCTGACCTCCATTGACATTAATTCCGGACAGCTTGGAATGGAAGCGGCTACCCAGATGATCAGCCATATCGAAAATCCGAACCTTCCGGCTACGAAGATCATTGTGCCTCATCATCTGATCGAGAGAGACAGCTGCAGGAGGATCTGAGAATAATAGAATATTCACACAAAAAAAGATATGCACCTTCTCACCGGATCTTTTCATCAATACTCCGGCTTAGAAAGTTCATATCTTTTTTTCATATCAAAGCAAATGTTCGTATTCCTCTCTGCTGCATACTTGCGAGTACAATCACTCTATGATCTGCATTCATAAAGTCTCTTTACAGCGCTTTCTCATAGCACCAGTACATATGTCCCCACAGCTCGCATTCGCCTACGTTATTGAAATTCAGCTTATCATAAGACCGAAGGGCTTTTACATTGTCCTTCGCAACCAGAAGATGTACTGCTTTATAGCCTCGGTTCTTCAGCTCCTCCGTCACGCCTATCAGAAGTTTCCTTGCAATTCCCTGGTTCTGGAACTGCTGGCTTACCCCTACACGGGAAACTTCTGCTGACGGAATCATTGTTCTGGACCAGCATTCAAGACTCTCTACATTTGGATCATCATCAATGGAAATTACTCCTGCAATAGCTCCATCCTCGTTTCGCATACAGAACAAAGCATCTCTGGAAAGATCAAATTCCACTTCCTGTTCTGACGGATATTCGTCGGTCCACACACAGTATGGAGTTCCTACTAATGAGCGGTACAGCTGCAAAACCGTATCGGCCTCTTCTCTTTTTACACGTTCAAAATTCATTTTTTCAATCTCTTTTCTACTGCCTTTATTTACAATTTTCAATTTCTTCATGCATTATATTAATCCACTGTCCCAACTATTACACCTGATTTTTCTCCACAAGTACTAAGTTATCCCTTCCAGTTCCCGGACTTTGACAACACAAGAATCACAACAAATGTAATGATCTCCGAACTTAGGAAAGAACTCCACACTCCATTAATTCCAAATAACCTGGAAAGTACCACCGCACTTACAGCAATGGCGATCACTCCACGCATAAGAGATCCCGTGATTGCCGGAACTGCCCGGTCTATCGCAGAAAAATAAGCTACCAACATAATATTGATCCCTGCAAAAAGAAATCCCAGGAAATAGATCCGCAGTCCCACATGAGCATAATTCAGAAGTTCCAGATTATTTTCACTGTTGAAAATGCCGATCAGATTATCTGTGAATCCCCATACAACCAGGACAGTCACTACTTCCAATAGCATACAGGAAATCAGGCTCCAGCGCAGCAGATTTTTTACCTGACTGCGCTCCCCTTTTCCATAGCTTTTGCTGATAAGGGGCTGCGCCCCCTGCGCCAGTCCGTTGAAGATGGACATTGCCACCAGGGAAAGATTCGCCACCACTCCATAGGCTGCCACACTTACATTTCCTGCAATTCCAAGAAGCAGCATATTAAAAATAATGGTGATAATCGCTGAAGAAAGTTCTCCGACAAAAGCAGAAATTCCAAGCTGACAACATGAAATCAGGTGACGGATGGAAGGCCGAACCCATTTGAAACCCACATGATTCTTTTTTCCCAGATAATGAGTAGTACAGATTGCCATTGTGATCGCAGGACTGATGGCTGTGGCCAGTGCCGCTCCCGCAAGTCCCAGATTCATAGGAAACATGAAAATATAATCAAACACAATGTTAAACATACTGGCTGAAATGGCTCCTGCCATGGCTGTAGAAGTTCCCTGATCATTCCTTGCAAAAGCTGTGAATGTATAATTGGTCATAAACAGCGGCGTGGTGATCAGCATGATCCTAAGATAACTTTTTCCCAGGGCAGTCAGGCCTGCATCTGCACCAAGAAGATGCAGAAATTTCTCCGGTGCAAGAATTCCTGTGATAATAAAAGGCACACTGCACAGAACACTCCAGAAGACAGACTGCGGGAAATAATGATCCGTATTCTCACCTTTTGCTCTGTTGATCCCGAATCTGGTTGCAGAACCAATACCGATCATGGCCCCAATGGCATACACCACACCATACACTGGTAGGATCAGGTTCAGAACCGCCAGCCCATCTGCCCCCGAATGAACCGAAATAAAAAAAGTATCTGCCAGAATATAAACCGATATCCCGATCATACCCACAATACTCTGGGAAATATATTTGAAAAACTGTTTAAGCATAAATAAATTATGTCCTTTCCTTGATTCGGTTAATTTACGTAATTTCTGGAAACACCACCATTTCCATTGATATCCATATATAATATCCCAGTAAAGCGGACATTCGCAATCCGCTTCGCCACTTGCTCATGAACGCAGTCGCCTCGCAGAATATCACCTTTAAACAGTAACCCGATAATAGCATCTCCCGCTGCATCCATGGGGAAATACTGTCCTTTTTATCGTACACTGGAATCCATCCTCATTTTCTGCTGTTTCCAAAATGTCCAGCACTTTTCTTAAATTCTGGATGTCTTTCTCCATGTGATCCACGTAGTTTCCACGACCAACCAACTTCAGATGCGTAATTCCTGCTTTTCTTAGCTGATACAGGGCACACAGACCGCAGCCAGTCTCACCGCAGAGATATCCTGTTTCATCATATGCTTCCGGATCTAGCTCCAGTTCCCAGGCGCGCTCCTGAAGTATTCGCATCTTTTCCGGAATCGCGTCTCCCTCCCGGACAGTCCCCAGCCAGTAAGGAACCCTGCAAAGATATCCCATCTCATCACAGTGAAGAGAATTGCAGAAAGCCCCTGTAAACTGACACATCTCATTCAGCACAAAAGCTTCGAATTCCATTCCATCTTCCATTCGGATACTTGTATTTTTTTCAAAAGCTCTCTGTGATGCGATCACCGACTGCATATCCTGAAATGTATTTTTCCGGTGAAAAATTATCCGCTTCAGCGGAAAACGCCGGAACATTTTTGCCATCTCACTGTTGACCTCTCCTGTCTCTCCGCTTAAGTGAATCTCACAGGAAATTCCCTGCTTTCTCAGATATACAAGCAGTGCAGGGTCTGCAATAATATAACTTCGAAATCCCAGTTCCATACATTGTTTTATGATCGCCGCAATTTCCAGGTACTGTTCCGGAAGGTAATACAGAGAATTGAATGTGAGATGCACCGGCTTTTTATATTTTTTTACCATATGGGAAAGGATCTCAAGTTCGCTGTATGCACCGATCTGAACATTATAGCAGAGAACTTCCCTGCGGTTTAACGGCATTACCGTACCGTATTTTTCTGTCCAGGAGAAAGGGACGTAACCGCAGAAAAACTCGTCCGCGCCTGCCTGCACAAAACGTTCATATTCATCTATGGAACCTAATCCCGCTGTGATCTTCATCATATTTTCCTTTCTCCACATTCACTACACAACTCTACGCAAATAACAGATTCGCAGTTTACTCGGTTAAAATGGAATCTGTTCATCTACAAATTTACCACAATCCGATCCGGTCGTACACCTTTTATCTTTTTCCACATCTCCGATTCTTCCAGAAATGTTTTATCCACACCAAACAGAGAGTTATACATTCCTGCCATGTGTAAATGTTCCGGGTAAAGCAAGGCGTATTTTTCGCAGAATTTCGGACACTGTTCTGCAAGCTGCTGCATGCCGCGGTCTCCTGTGGTGCACAGAGCATACAGCGGGCAATATTGCGATGTATTCGTCTGATAAAAAGGAAGATGCAGACTATTTTTGCCCGGTGGAAATTCCTGTGGATAACCGCAGGATTCCCACTCGTATCTGTAGATATTAAATTCTTCAGCCAGAAACTCGCGGTAAAATTCTGCATTCAGACTGTTTTTCTGAAATAAGGCAGTATCGCCCGATTTATATTTCATCCGTGGATCTTTTTTTCGCTTATTCAACAGTGTCCCAAAAACAGGACTCAGATGAGAGGATGTTTTTTCATGGAGTATTTCTGCCATGGCCCAGTCATTGACTACAATTTCCACATTCATGCCATGAGTACAGCACCAGTTATCCACTTTTTCCAGAAGCTTTTCTACAGAAGGAATCATAAATTCCCGCATATAAGAAAACGCCAGCGTAATTGCCAGCCCCTCTGAACACATCTTTTCCATTATGGAAAAAAGCTGTTGTTCTGTTGGAAACAGGTTGTGGCAGAACTGATTTCCAATATACAGTCTGTCCGGAATTCGGCTGGCCAACCAGCTGTGAGTGAGATTATTCTGTCGCCAGTAGGACTCCATGAAATCCTGGAGCGGCTGGTACAAGTATTGATCGTACATGGAAGTATGATTTAATTCCAGTGCAAATTCTGTATTGTCTTGCAGTCCCTCTAATTCTTCTGGCATACTTATATTTACCTGATACTTATTTTTAATTGACTCAGATGTTTTAGATATTCTATCCGATCGGTTTTTATTTTCCCACCGCTTCTTCTGCTCTTCCAGACTTACACAATGTATCTCATCCAGCTCTGCCGGATAACCAGTCAGCACCTTCGCCAGTTCTCCGTCATCTCCATCTAGCTTCAGCCAGATATATCTGCTATATTCACCGGGCAGACGCTGTACCTCTGCCACATAATCTTCCTGGTTTACCTTCACAAAGTACTGCCTGTAAAAATCTCTTTCATCCGCCTTTTTATCAGTTTGCAAGTCTGAACCGCCCCGCTCCTCTTTTCCTTGAATACATGGCACAGATTCTATTTCAAACTGTCTGATTTCCACCTTACGATACGTCGCTGCTTTCATATCATAAAAACAGACCACAAATTTTTGCGGCTTAAATTTTTCTGATTCCAAACACTTTTTCACCAGTCGAAACTGAAATCCATCTTCTCCCAGTTCCGTAATTCGAATTTCTTTTCTGTCCATAAAACCGGACAGTAATCCATATGGTATCATAGATATTTTCATCTGAAAAATTTCTCCCTGGTAAATCCATACTATCTGCCAACATAAAAAACAGAGCTGCCATAGGGCATCTTCCATCCCTGACAGCTCCTGATACTTCTTATTTCACTTCCACTAACTCAATTCTGAAATTCAGCTCTTTTCCTGCCATCTCATGGTTTGCATCAAAGGTGATTGTCTTCTCATCTTTCGCTGCTACTTTTACAGGGAATGGCTGTCCGTACTGATTGGAGAGGTATACCTGCTGTCCTACCGTAAGGTCCTCAGAACCTGGGAGCTGCTCGATCTCAAGTGTAAAGATCGCATTCGGATCCGGCATTCCGTAAGCTTCTTCCGGCATCAGATGAACGTCTACGACCTGACCTACTTCCATGTTTGCAACAGCTGCATCAAAACCTTTGATCATCTGTCCTGCACCGCAGACGAATTCAAGCGGTGTTCCACGGTCATAAGAAGAATCAAACTGTGTTCCATCATTAAATGTTCCTCTGTAGTGCGTACGGCATGTCTTACCTACGTTCGGGCCTGTAAATGCAGGTTTGGAACCGCATCCGCCGCCACAGCCTCCGCAGGAATGTCCTTCCTCATGATGGTGATGGTCACAATTTACGCCAGTAGAAACCAGCTCACCTTTCAGATATGCTTCCACTGCTGCATCTGCGTCTCCCTGTACTCCGGAACATAACCCGATTCCGGCCTCAGCAAGTGCAGCCTGTGCTCCGCCGCCGATTCCTCCACAGATCAGAACGCTGATTCCCTGCTCTGCAAGAAGACCTGCCAGTGCACCATGTCCAGTACCATTGGAACCGATCACTTCACTGGAAACAACCTTGCTATCCTCTACTTCATACACTTTGAAAAACTCAGTTTTTCCAAAGTGCTGGAAAATATTTCCGTTGTCGTATGTTGCTGCGATTTTCATTTGTAAAACCCTCCATTGATCTGATAATTGTCCTATTAGTATAGCGTGTTAAGGGGAATAAAGCAAGGAAATCACCGGATCTTCAGAGATTTCGCTTTTAAGAAAAAAGATCCCCATTTTACTAATAGTTTATGATGTAAAACAGGGAATACCCATACTGGATAAAAAGTTACAGTTTTTTTATGTATAAACAAATCGAGTAGGAGGGAAAATTAAATAAATTTTCCCGACCTCTCACACCACCGTGC